>NZ_JBHWUI010000027.1:0-68421 GCF_042737525.1 Kitasatospora sp. NPDC059973
GCCGTACGCGGGCCGGGCGACGGGGGACCCGTCGGGAGCGGCTGCCGCCGCGGAGCCGTCGGAGTGCCCGGAACCGTCGTCAGCCGCGCGCACCGGCCCGGCGGCGCAGCAGCGCGAAGCCCAGCGCGCCCGCCCCGACGGCGGCCGCGGCGCTGCCGCCGACCAGCTTGGTGCCGGCGTCGTCGAGGGCCCCGCTGCCGTCGCCGGCCTGGGCGGCGCCCTGAGGCACCGACTTGACCTGCGGCTGGTCGGCGCGGGAGTTGTCCTGCGGGACGGGGCCGCGGCTGGGCTGCGCCGCGCCGCTGGGGGTGACGGTCGGCGCGGCGGGGGCGGCCGGGGCGGGCTGGGCGCCCTTGGCGGACGGCGCGGCCGGGGCGGGCTGGGCGGCACCGTTGGCGGCCGCCGGCTGGGAGACGGCCGGGGCGGGATGCGCGGGCTGGCCGGGCTTGGCGGCGGGTGCCGAGGGCGCCGCGGCCGGCTGGTCGGGGTGGTCGACGGCCGGGGCGGTCGGGGACGGGGTCCGGACCCCGTCGGCCCAGGCCTGGCCGCCGGAGACGGTGGCGAACAGGGCCGCCCCCGCGATCGTGCAGCCCGCCAGGGCCCGACGGGCGGTCGAGTTGGTGGTGCGGGTGGAGCGGTGCTTCGACATACGGGCGTCTCTCCTTGTCGCGGTGCGCCCACCGTGCGGTCGGCGCGTCCCGACCGACAGTAGGAGGGCCTTGTCGCGGTCCCCGGGAGGTCGTGTCACGACTGTCCATCGGCTGGGTAACAGCCGGCCGTGACCGTTGCACGGCGTGGTGCGCGCAAGGGTTGCGGACGGCGGGCGGAGCTCCGGCGGGGTGGGTACGGGGCCAACCCGAGGGGGGTTCCGGGGTGCCCCGGCGAGCCGGTGGCGCGGCTGGTGCCGAGTACTGAAGGAGCGGTCCGGCCCGGTAACGACCCAGGCCCTGTCGCCCCTACGGCGCCCGGGAGTTCAGGGCTGGAGCAGCATGCCGAGCCGGGGGCCGCCCCGGCGGTGGAGCCGGCGCAGGAAGGAGAGCACACCGCTGGTGCCGACCGCCCAGGCGGCGGACTCGACGGTGGGATCGGTGGCCGGGAACACCGGTCGGCCCGCGCGGCCGCCGCTGCGGGCCAGGACCAGCCCGGCGATCTCCTCGGCGGCCTCCCAGTGCCGCTCGTCCCCGGTGGCCAGCGCCAGGTCGATCAGCAACTCCCCGGCGCCCGCGAGCCCGCAGCACTGGACGACGGGTGCCGTCCTCGGGGCCGACTCGCGACAGGCCCGGGCGGCGTCGGCGGCCCGGGTGAGGAACTCGTCCGCGCCGTAGTACCGGCCCGCCTGGACGAGCGTCGTGCCGATGCCGGCCAGACCCCGGCACCAGGACCCGTACCGGCGGGTGGCCCCGGGCCGGCCGGCGGCCACCACGAGCCGGGGGACGTCCTCGGCGAGCGCGTCCACCAGACGGCGCGCCGCGGCGGCAGCCTCGACGTCTTCGGTGCTGTGGGCGCTCTGGGCGAGGTCAAGGGGGCTGGCCGGAGCGGTGGTTGTGGCAGTCGTGCCGGACGCGGCGGACAGGCCGAGGAGGAAGTGGGCGACTCCGGCGCGGCCGTGCGCGAAGCCCTCTTCGAGTGCGGCGGTACCCGGGTTCGGCGTCTCCCGGGGCCCGTCGGCCCGGCCGTCGGTGAGCAGCCGGGCGCAGGCCCGGGCCGTCGCGAGGTGCTGCTCGGCCTCGGCTTCGCGACCCGCGGCGCGCGCTCGCCCGGCCAGCAGCAGCCGGCCGGTTCCGAGGCCGGCCGCGCCGGAGATCTGGTCCGTGGAGCGGACGTCACCCGGACCGGGATCGGTGCCGAGCGGCTCCTCGGTGCCCAGCACGTCGGCCGCCCGGGCGAGGAAGAGGTCGACCCCGGTGCGGCCCTCGTACAGGCCGGGGCCGAGCCGGTCGATCGCGGGGTGTGCCGCCGTCCACCGGGCCAGCGCGGCGGCCGCCGCCCGGGCGTCGGGGCGGTCGGCGTGCTGCAGCAGTTCGAGACCGAGCCCGGCGCTGCCGTCGTAGAAGGAGAGCAGGGCGCGCGGCTCCCTGCTCCGCGCCTCGGCGGTGACCAGCTCGCCGGCCAGCCGCACGCAGGTGGTGACGGTGTGGTCGACGACCTCGCCGAGCAGTTCGGCGGTCACCCGGGGCGGACGCGGCGGCGCGGGAACGCGCCGAGCGCGGTCGCTGCGCTCGCCCACGGTGCCCGCAAGGCCCGTGCCGGGCGGCGCGGCGTGGTGGCGCAGGGCGTCCGCGGCGGCCGCTCGCTCCGCCGGGTCGAAGCCGAGCAGGCCCGCGACCAGCGCGACCGCCGGGTGCTGCGGGTCGGGCAGCGCACCGGCCAGGCAGGCCAGCGTGCGGTCGCGGTTGGTGGCCCGGTCCGGGTCGATCACCACCGGGTCGAGACCGGTGGCCGCGTAGTGCAGCGTCGTCCCCAACGCGTAGTAGTCGTCGGTGGGGTGGGCGGTCGTGGTCGCCGGGCCGGGCAGTCCGTACCCCCGGGTCGTCCCGGCCGGCCGTTCGCCGTCGAGGGCGCTGATGCCGAAGTCGACCAGCGCGCACCCGCCCGCCGCGTCGAGCACCACGTTGGCCGGCTTCAGATCGCACATCACCACGCCGCGCGCGTGCACCGCGTCCAGTGCCCGGAGCAGTCCGCGCGCCAGCGACCACCAGTCGCGGCCCGGCCCGTGCGTGCCGCCGGGCCCGGCGGCACGGGCCTCGTAGGGGCCGACTTGGAGCACGTCGCGACGCAGGTCGCGCCGGCCGCAGGCGCTGCTCACCAGGTACTCGTCCTCGCCGTGCCGGACGTAGTCGACCAGGCGCGGCACTCCGCCCACGCCCGCCAGTGCGGTCAGGACCCGCCGCTCGTGCCGGAGCCTGCCCCGCGCGTCGATGCCGGCGGCGTCCTCGGCGACGAAGGCGCGGGCCTGCTTCACCACCACCTCGCGGCCGGTGACCACGTCGACCGCCCGGTACACATGGCCGCCCGGTGCGCGGGTGATGCCGGCGGTGATCCGGTAGCGGCCGCCGTCGCCGATCCGGGTGCTCGTCCGTCGCGGGGCGGTGCGCGGTGCGAACGGGTCGCTCACCCAGGGTGGTTGGCGATAGTGGGGGGCCGCCGGGGCGGGAAAGGTCTCGCCGGCCGGGCCGGTCATGACGAGCGTCGAGTCCTCGGCGGCGACCCGGAACAGGCCGTACCGGTAGTAGACCGGGGCGTCGGCCCGCAACTGCCGGTCACTGGGCACCCGGGGGCCGGTCCAGCCCGTCAGCGCGTTCGCCAACTCGTCCGCGAGGGCGGCCTCTTCGCCGGGGCGCGGGTAGACCGTGACGGCCTTGCCCACGGCGGCCGGGTCGCGCAGTCCGGTGTTCAGCTCGCGCAGCACGGCGGTGCCGGCGGCGAACTTGGCGTCGCAGGTGCGCCGCAGCAGGATCGGGACCACCGCGTCCAGCAGGTGCGGGAACCGGTCGGGGCGGGCCGACACATGGAGCTTCCAGCCGTGCGGGAGCGCCGGCATGTCGGGGTCGTGCAGATACAACCAGTCGTCGGCGCGGTGCAGTTGGCGGCGCGAGCCCGGGGCGGCCGCGACCAGGGCGGCGATCCGGGCCCGCAGCGCCCCGGCGGTGCCGGGGTCCGGCCGCGCGCCGGTCGGTGCTGCTGCTGACGGCACGAGTCCACCACGTCCCGGGGTCCGGTCGCACGGGTACCCCGCCGGGTGTCGGCGGGCAGGTGCGAGAAGGTACGGCGTGCGAGCCGGTGCGGTGGCCTGCGGGCTTGCGGCGCACGGAAGTTCGGGCGGCGCCCGCCCGCAGGCCGGGTGTCCGGCGAGGGTCAGGCGTCCACCGCGCAGTCGAAGCGGGTGGGGACGTAGGTGACGAACGGGTCGTCGAGACAGGCCGCCGGGGCGAGGTCGGCGTCGAACTCGTCCTCGAACGCGATCACCTCGTCGTCGATGTCCAGTAGGCCGGCGTCGCGGATGTCCAGTACCAGTGCACTCATGGGTGGTTCCTCCCATTCACCTTGGCTGATTCCCGTGCGGGCGGCCCATGCTAGCCATTCGTTCGGGCCCGCCATAGAGGTGCGACAGCGCAGATG
Source organism: Kitasatospora sp. NPDC059973 (assembly GCF_042737525.1). NCBI lineage: Bacteria > Bacillati > Actinomycetota > Actinomycetes > Kitasatosporales > Streptomycetaceae > Kitasatospora > Kitasatospora sp. NPDC059973. The sequence continues at coordinate 4,120 of NZ_JBHWUI010000027.1, forward strand.
TTCGACCCTTTCGGACCGTCGGGCCGCGCTGCTTCGCACCCGTCCCAGGGGCACCACCGGCACCCCGGGTGCCCGCCGGTTCGGCACGGCGGGGGCGAGGTCGGGGGCGGTTCGCGCACACGGTCCCGGCCCGTCGCCCCGCCCCGGGTCGCCCCGCCCCGGTGCACTCCGCCGTGCGACGGAGTGCACCGGGCCGGGTCTCGGACAGCTGTGCCGGGCAGGGGGCCGACGGGCGTCGGTGCGGCACTGGCGTCAGGTCAGAACTTGACGTCGGTGCAGGAGTAGAACGAGTTGTTGGTGTCGGCGATCTCCCAGACCGCCACGACGACCTGGTGGCCGGTGCGGCCGCTGGGAAGGGTCCCGGTGTGGGTGGTCGTGGCGGCGGGCTGGCGCCCGTTGTAGTTGACGGTCAGGAACGGGGTCAGGTCCAGGTTGGCCCGGGTGATCTTCTGGGTCGCGTCGTAACCGGGCTTGGTGAGGTAGTACTTGAACGTGGTGGTGGCGTGCCGGGCCTCGATGTTCCAGGTGAAGGTGAGCTGCTGGCCCGCCGTCACGTTGGTGGTCGGCCAGTTGCCGTTGCGCGGGGCGTCGAGCGGCGCCCAGCGCGGGTCGGCGCCGGCGCAGATGGTGCCGTCGGCCGGTCCGCGGCTGGGGAAGCCCTTCGGGCCCTCGACGCTCTGCGGCTCCCACTGGATGTCGCCGCAGTTGGTGACGACGCCCGCGCCGCACAGGGCCGCCCGGCTGGGCGGCAGGTTGATGAAGCCGTGCGACTGCGCCGGCAGGGCCAGCGTGAGCGGCAGCGCGACCGCGGCCGCGGCCACGACGGCGAGATGACGTTTGCGCATGGTGCTCCTCCGTGGGGGTGGATGGAGTGTGCGCCCGACGCAGGGCGCGCGCGTGGGGGTGCGGCGGCCGTCGATCTCTTGGCATGCCTGCGCCAGGTCGGTGTGGTCCCCACCGTAGGAGTTGTGGCCCCGGGCCGTCAATGGTCTGAACCATTCGCCGTCATGAACGCCCTTTCCCCAGAGGGGCGTTCGTCATTCCTGCGCGGCGACAGGGTGGCCGGCCGGTATGTTCGGGAGCGGCCCGGCGGGAGCGCGGTACGGTCCTCAGTCGTCGCCGGCGGTCTCCGCCAGGGCCCGGCGGAGGGCGGTGGGGGTCCACTGCGCGTCGGCCCCCGGGCGGGTGCCGAGGTAGTCGGCGATCCGTCCGAGGTCCCAGCCGTGGGCCTGGACCAGTCCGGCGGCGATGGTGCGCAGATAGGCGGCGCGGGGTGCCCGCAGGTCGGCGTCGGCCAGGCCGCCGGAGGCGGTGAGGGTCAGCACGGGGGTGTGGTCGAGGGAGCCGGGGCACACCAGCGTCCCGTAGCGGCCGGGCCACAGCCGGTCCCGCCCGGTGCGCAGGGCGGTGGCCGGCGAGAGGTCGGCCCCCGGCGCCCGGTGCCTCTCCTGGGCCGCGATGTCGCTGAACTGCCCGGTGGTCAGCAGATACGCGCGCGCGGGCACCACGCCGGGGCGGTCCGGGTCGTAGAAGGCCGTGCCACCGCCCCAGACCGTCGACTCCAGCGCGAAGTACAGCTGCCCGGGGAGCGTCACCGGCACGGCCCGCTCCGGCGGCCGCCCGTCGCGGCAGCCGGGGTACGTCCGGGCGCCACCCGCCGGCCGGCCGCCGCGAAGGTAGCAGGCCAGCCGCTCGGCGCACATGTTCGAGCCGTACGCGGCGTACCAGACGTGGTCGGGTTCGCCGCCGGCCGCCGCGGCGCCCGCCGGGCGGAGCCGCCACCGTGCCACGATGTCGCGGCTCCCGGCCGCGCGCCCGGCGGCGACCGGCCGGAAACCGGGCCGGGGCAGACCCGGGGTGGCGCCGTCGGGTCGGCCTACTCGGTCCGCCACTTGAGCTCGACCTCAAGCTCGATCTGCCCGTCCTCGACCTCGACCTCGATCTCGATCTGGAGTTCGTCGGGGACGCGCACGGTCAGTGTGCCGGGGCCGAGGTCCAGCTCGGCGCTGGCGCCGTGCCGCAGCGCGTCCGCGAGCGCGGTCAGCCGGTCGGCCGCTTCGAGCCGGGTCAGCGAGGCCTTCTGCTCGAACTTGAGCTCACTCACGGACGCCTCCAAACCCGGGGACCGGCGGATACGTCCAGTGTGACCCCGCCGCCCGGCCGCCGCCCGGGCAGTCCGGTCACGGCCGGCCGCCACCGGTCGCTCTCCGCGGTCCCGTGCCTCCCGGGCGTGACCCCGGACCGCCCGCGATCGGCCCGCCCAGACCGGTCACCCGGGCGGCTCACGCCCCGGCGGGTCCGAATCGCGGCGGGGGTGCCGGATCCGGGTCCGGGAACGGTGGGACGGGGGGAGGCACGGGTACGGGTTCCTCGCCCGGATGGCGTGGCCCGGGGGCCGGGTGCGGGAACGGCTCGGTGTCCGGGTCCGGGGGTGTCGGTCTGGTCATCACGGCCACCTCTCGCTTCGGGGGTGCGGCGGGGTGCGCGGGCGGAGTCAGCGGCCGAGCGCGTGCTCCAGCTCCCGCTTGTTCATCTTCGAACGGCCCTTGATGTTGCGGTGCCTGGCCTCGTTGTACAGCTGGTCGTAGGTGCGGCCCCCGGCGCCCTCGTGGGACCGCAGTCCGCCCCGCCGGCCGGAGGAGATGTCGTGGGTGGAACTCCGGCTGGCGGTCCGCGCCTCGCCGTGTCTGGCCCGCTCCTTGTTGACCGTCCGGGCGGCGATCTCCTCCGCCACGTCCTCGCTCTCGCCGCGCTCCAGCACGCTCTCCTTGATGTGCTCGTACTGGCGCTCCCGCTTGGGGCTCGATTCTCGGGGCATCGCGGTTCTCCTCTCCTGTCGGCGCGCGCCTACCCGGTCGCCGCGCGGCGAACCGGCGGAAGCCGGGGGAGTTCCCGCCGGCCCGTATCGCGCGTCGGGCAGGGCTACTCCTGCGGGTCGGCCAGCAGGCCCTCCGGCAGGTAGCCGGAGCGGGTCTCCAGCTGCCAGCCGTGCGCCCGGACGGCGAGGGCGGCCAGGGCGACGGTCTCGACCGGCAGCAGGGTCCTCGGCTCCGGGTCCGGTCCCACGCCGTCCCGGTGGAGGCGGAGACGCTCGGTCAGGGCGTGCTCGAAGGCGGCCCGGTCGTCGTCCAGGAGCACGCGGAGCAGCCGCTGGTCCGGGGTGAGGGCACCGGCCGCGTCCAGCCGCCGGGCGGCCTCGGCGCGGGCCCGCGCGTCGGGCTTGGTGATCGGCTCCGGGGCGACCCGCATCGCGGGCCAGGTGCCGACCATGTCGGCGAGGTACCCGCACAGCGCGTCCATCGCGGCGAGGTCGCCGGGGTCCGACACCGACTCCAGCGGCGAGTACGGCACCCCGTCGCGGATCGCGGGCGCGTAGTCGTCCTTGAGCAGGGGGCCGACCACCCGCTCCGGCCGGTGGAGCAGGTCCGTGGTCACGCAGAGCGCGAAGGTGTCGAGCCAGGTGCGCGCCGTGGACACGTCGTCCACCGCGTCGCCGAAGGCGAAGTCCCCGCTGTCGAGGGTCTCGTCGTTGAGCGGGAAGTAGACCTCGAAGTCGCCGTTCGGGAAGCTGCCGAGCGCCAGTGCCCCGAGCGCGCACTCGGCGGCCGCCCGCAGGACGTTCCGGCCGGACGGACCGGTCAGCGCGGGGTCCGTCAGGGTGCGGGCGCCGACGTGGTCGAGGAGTTCGCCCTGCAGCCGGATCAGGCCCCGGATGGACAGCGAGTCGTAGCGGAGCGAGTGCCAGCGGTTGAACGACTGTCCGCGGATGTCGTCGAGGGCCCGGGCGATGCGGTCCTCGCCGACCTTGTGGCACGTCACTTCCTGCACGACTACTGCCTTTCCTGTGATCGTTCCGGCTGGCCGCCCGACGCTACCAGGGCGGTTGCCGCCCGGCCGACCCGCCCCGGACGGGCCGGACCCACCGGGGCGGGGAGCGTCACCGCCCCCGCCGCGGGGGCCGGTTCACCGCCGGATCCGCCCGCGCCGCACCCCGCCGCGGGGCGGTCGCGCGGGGCCGACCCGGCCGTCGGCGGGCGGGCGGGCACCGGGCGGGCCCCGGGACTGGCAGACTGGTGATCGTGACCGCCGACTTGCGCCCCTTGTGGCAGCCCTTCTCCGAGCCTTCCGCGACCGTTCCCGTCCAGACGGACCGCCACCACCTGCAGCCCGTGGAGCGCGCGCCGTTCCTGGAGCCCGCCGGGGTGGCCGACCAGGAGGAGCAGTTCCCCGAGGCCTGAGGCCGCCCGCACGACTCCCGGCGGCCGACCCCCGCCCCCACCCTCACCATCCTGCCGTCGCTCCATCCGTCGTCGCTCCGCCCCGTGGCCGCTTCGCCCGGTGCGGGTCGACTCATGCGTCGGGCCACCGTCGCGCGCCACCGCCCCGCGGATCCTGCCGGGCGGCCGCCGCCGGTGCGCGGCCACCCGCCGTCGCACCGGCGTCCTGCGCGGGCCGCGCGGGGACGCCCGCCCTGAGATGGACGATGCCGCCGTCCTCCAGGGCGCGCAGCGCGGCGGTCAGCCGCGCGGCCAGGTGCCGGGGCAGCCGCCGCTGGGCCTCCCCCGGATCGTGCCAGGAGGCGGCGCGGATCTCCACGTCGGCGAACCGCAGCGCGCCGGCCTGCGCGGCCGTGAGCGGCGCCGCGTCGTACAGGAAGCAGGTGACGGCCCGTCCGTGCCCGGTGGCCGTCGCGGGCGCGGTGTCCACCACCAGGAGCCGCCCGACCGGGAGGTCCAGCGCCAGCTCCTCCCGCAGCTCGCGGGCGGCGGCCTGCTCGGGGGACTCGCAGGCCTCGACCATGCCGCCCGGCAGCTCGGCCTCCGGCTTGTAGGACGGATCGAGCACCAGCACCCGGCCGGCGGTGTCGCGCACCAGCACGGTGGCCGCCGCCATCGGCGCCGGCAACTGGGCGAAGTGGTCGCGCGGCGGCATCGGCGGGCGGTGCCCGTCGCGCAGCACCGCCGTGTGCGCGCCGCGTTCGGCGGCCGCCGCGGCGGCCAACCGCCGGGCCACCGTCGGCACGAGCAGCGTCAGCGCCTCCCGCTCCGGTACGAACTTCGCGGCGCGGATCTCGCCGGGCTGCAGCACCAGCGCGGCCGCGTCCACCGCCGCCCTCGGGCGGGCGGCGTAGACGAGGGAGATGATCGCCCGGCCCCACCGTTCGGCCGGGGCGGTGTCGACAGCCAGCAGGCGGCCGATCTCGGCGTCGAGGCCGAGCTCCTCCTGGAGCTCGCGCACCAGGGCGGGTTCGGGCTCCTCGTCCTCCAGCATGCCGCCGGGAAGGTCCCAGCCCGGCTTGTAGTCGGGGTCCACGATGAGCACCCGGCCGAGGTGGTCGCGGATCAGGGCGTCGGCGCAGGCGGCCGGTGCGGGGTGCGCGACGAGGTAGCGGGCCAGCTCGGGGTCGGGCAGGGGGGGTGGGTTCACGGCTCTCCTGACGGGGCCCTGCCGGCGAACGGTCCGGACGCGGCGGTGCGCCGACAGGGCGGACGGGGGGTGGACGCGGGCCGCGCCGGTGGGAGGCGGCTCCGGGACCGGACGGACCGGCGGTCGCCACCGGAGCGGTGGGCCGGGGACCGGCGGGGCAGCGGGCCGTCAGGCCTGCCCGGGGAGCGCGGCGACGCGCCCGGCGCCGTCCCGGGTGCGGACCCCGGGGCGGCGAAGTCGGCCCACCGGCAGCCCGGTTCGGGCCGTGCTCGGGCGGGACGCGCCGGAGCGCGACGGCGGCGGGGCGGCAGGGGGACTGGCGGTGGTGCGGACGCGCACGGTGCTCTCCCGGTCACATCGGAGTTCGTCGGTCCACCGATGATGGCCGCACGGCCCGCCGGTCCGGCGGCGTTTCCGGACCGCGCCACTCGAAGGTGTGGTCCCGTCCCGGCCGCCGCCCGGCCGGACCTCCCGACGGGCGCGACGGGCGCGACGGGCGCGACGGGCGCGACGGGCGCGCCGGGCCGGGCGCGCCGGGCCGAGCGCGACGTCCCGCGGTACGACCGGTTGCGGAGGACGCCACCCAGGTAGCGGCCACCACCCGCCCCCCGAACGGTGGTTGACGGCCGGCCGGGAGGCGGGTGGTGGCGGGCGGGTCGACGTCCACCATCCTGAGAGCGAGGTCAGCCTTCCCTAACGTCCCGAGCTGGAGGCTGTCGCGGACCAGGACCATGGCTGATGGGGCGTCGTCCTCAAGCCGAGGCGTGGCAGGGACTTCGCGTTGACGGTGACCGGCCTCGAGGACGTCACGGAGAACTGCCGCCGGGTGCGCTTCACGGACGGCGGGCTGCTCGCGGCCACCGGTGTCCATCCGACCACGTGGATGCGGCTCTGGTTCTCCCGGTGCCGGCCCAGTTCGCCCGCCGGGAACTCGCCGTCCCGAAGGGGCGGTTGCCCGCGCTCGGCTACTGGCGCCCGTGACCGCGCCGCCGCGCCGCCGCGGTCCGGGCGGACTGTGCTCCGGGTGCCCCGGTTTCGCACGGGCGGGCGACGTTCGTACGGGATGGTGACGGGAAGGGTGAAGAAATGTAAGGTTACCCTTGCCTAAGTGGTTCTGGAGCGACCGAACCGCACTCCCTCCGGCACTCGCGAAGCCGGGTGGCGGGGTGGAGGGGAGCGAATGCCGCACATCCCGGTGCGGGCATCCTGAGTGCAGGGGGATCGGTGGAGAACGGCCTGGCCGGGCGCGCACGTCGCACCGGGGTTGCTGGAACTTCGCGCACGGGTGGCCCCCTCGCGGCGCTGCCGTGGCTGGAGCGGTTCCGCGGCAAGATCGTCGTGATCAAGTTCGGCGGGAACGCGATGGTGGACGAGGGCCTTAAGGCGGCCTTCGCCCAGGACGTCGTGCTGCTCCGCTACGCGGGTGTCCGGCCGGTCGTGGTGCACGGCGGCGGTCCGCAGATCAGTGCCCAGCTGGGGCGCCTCGGGATCAAGTCCCACTTCACCAACGGCCTGCGGGTCACCACGCCGGAGGCGATGGACGTCGTCCGGATGGTGCTGGCCGGTCAGGTGCAGCGCGAGCTGGTCGGCCTGGTGAACCGCCACGGCCCCTTCGCGGTCGGCATGACCGGCGAGGACGCCCACACCATGACGGCCGTCCGGCGGCACGCCGTCGTGGACGGCGAGCGGGTGGACATCGGGCAGGTGGGTGACATCGCGTCCGTCGATCCCTCGATGGTGCGCACGCTGCTGGCGGACGGCAGGGTCCCGGTCATCTCCCCGGTCGCGCGCGGCGTGGGCGGTGACGTCTACAACGTCAACGCGGACACCGCCGCCGCCGCGGTGGCCGCCGCGCTGGGCGCGGAGCTGCTGGTGATGCTCACCGACGTGGCGGGCCTCTATCGCGACTGGCCGCACTCGCAGGAGGTGGTCCCCTCCCTGACCGCCACCCAACTCGCCGAACTCCTGCCGAACTTGGCGAGTGGCATGGTCCCGAAGATGGAGGGCTGCCTGCGGGCCGTCCGGGCCGGCGTGGGCAGTGCGCGGGTGCTGGACGGGCGGGTCCGCCACGGGGTGCTGGCGGCCTTCGGCGGGCCGCCGGTGGGTACCGAGGTGGTGCCCGACGCGCCGCTGGTGCGCCGGGACGAGACGGCCGGCGCGGAAGGGCGGCAGGTCGCGATGGTCGGTTCGGGCACGATCTGAATGTGACTCACCCGATCACGTGATAGAACTTAGGTAAGCCTTACCTATGGCAAATGGGCGAGTGACGGACGGCCGCCGCGGCGGCCGACCGGACACCGGCGGGGCCGAGAAGCAAGAAGCAACGGAAGGATCGATCATGTCGAGCGAGAACGGCGCAATCGACCGAGGCGAGGGCGCCGACGACCTGGTCGGCATAGGCTTCGGTCCCGCCAACCTGGCCCTGGCCATCGCCGTCGACGAGCACAACCGCCGGGACCCTCAGCAGGCACTCAAGGTCGGCTTCCTGGAGAAGCAGGCGACGTTCGGCTGGCACCGCGGGATGCTGCTGGAGGGGGCGACCATGCAGGTCTCCTTCCTCAAGGACCTCGTGACGATGCGGGACCCCCGCAGCCGCTTCACCTTCCTGACCTACCTCCAGGAGCGCGGCCGGCTCGCGGACTTCATCAACCAGAAGTCCTTCTACCCGACCCGCCTGGAGTTCCACGACTACTTCGAGTGGTGCGCCGCCGAGTTCGCCGGTCTGACGGCCTACGGCCGCGAGGTCACCGCGGTCCGCCCGGTGACCACCCCGGACGGCCGGGTCGAGGTCGTCGAGGTGGAGTCCCGGTCGGTCACCGACCCGGCCGACCGCGAGGTCCGGCTGGCCCGCAACATCGCGGTGGGCACCGGCCTGAAGCCGCGGATGCCCGAGGGCGTCACCGCCGGGGACCGCGTCATCCACACCCGCGACCTGCTGTTCCGCGCCCCCGACCTGATCGAGCGGCGCGCGGAGCTGCGCCACCGCCGCTTCACGGTGGTCGGCGCCGGCCAGTCGGCCGCCGAGGCCGTCGAGTTCCTGCACCGGACCTTCCCCGAGGCGGAGATCTGCGCCGTCCTCACCCGCTACGGCTACAGCCCGGCCGACGACAGCCCGTTCGCCAACCGGATCTTCGACCCGTCCGCCGTGGACGAGTTCTACGCCGCGCCGGACGAGGCCAAGCGGACCCTGCTCGACTACCACGCGAACACCAACTACTCGGTGGTCGACGGTGACCTGATCGAGCAGCTCTACCGGACGGTCTACCAGGAGAAGGTGGCCGGCCGGGAGCGGCTGCGGATCCTCAACGCCACCCGGCTCACCGGCGTCGGGCAGCTGGCCGACGGCGCCGTCGCCGAGATCCGCTCGCTGACCACCGGCGAGACCATGGCCCTGGAGTCGGACGCGGTGGTGCTCGCCACCGGCTACGAGCACGTCGACCCGCGGGACCTCCTCGGCGACCTCGGCGCGACCTGCCGCACCGACCAGCTCGGCCGCCTCCGGGTCGACCGCGACCACCGGGTGCTGACCGACGACCACGTCGAGGTGGGGATCTACCTCCAGGGCGGCACCGAGCACACCCACGGCATCACCTCGTCGCTGCTCTCCACCCTGGCGGTGCGCTCCGGCGAGATCTGCGACTCGCTGCTGCTGCGCCACACCGGCCGCCAGCTGCGGGCCGAGGACGGCCGCCTCGGCGTGACCGGCTGACGGTCCGCCGGCCTGCCGGGCCGCACCGGCGAACTCCCCCTCGACCTGGAAGCGAAAGAACCACGCCATGACCGATACCAGCCCGTCCGGGTCCGCCCCCGTCCTGGACACCGAGAGCATCCGCGCCGACATCGCCGAACTCCTCGGCGAGGAGCCGGCGGCGGTCGGTGACGACGACGACCTCCGGGACCTCGGGCTCGACTCGATGCGCCTGATGCACCTGATCGAGAAGTGGCGCGCCCGGGGCGCCCGGGTGGACTTCGCCGACCTGGCCGACCTCGGCGCCCCGACCGTCCGGGTGTGGTCCGCCCACCTCTCGGCAGCCTGACCCCCGAGCAGCCCGCGGGGCTCACCCCTCGCCCCGCCCACCGCACGCCCAGCGCCCCCGCGCACGCCACGCAGTACCCCCAAGGAGAACGATGAACACCCGTGCCCTGCCGTCCCGTGGTCTGAGAATCGCCGCCGTCGCCGGTGTCGCCGCCCTCGGCCTCACCGCCTGCGGCTCGAACGGCGACAGCAGGAGCGAGGCCGCCTCCGGTGCGTCCGGCGGGGCCAAGGCCGCCCAGGTGATCGAGGCGACCAACGGCAAGGTCACCGTCCCGGCCGGGGTCAAGCGGATCGTCTCCGTCTCGTACGCCACCGGCGCGCTGCTCGACCTCGGCGTCCAGCCGGTCGGCACCAGCACCATCGACGACAACAACCCGATGGAGCTGCTGCCCTCGCAGACCGAGGCCGCCAAGAAGATCGAGGCCATCGGCTCCGGCATCGAGATCAACGTCGAGAAGGTCGCCTCCCTCAAGCCCGACCTGATCGTGGTCGAGGGCGCCACCGCCTTCGACTGGGGCGTCAGCAAGCTCGAAGGCATCGCGCCGACCCTCTACTTCGGCATCGACAAGCCGGTCGACCTGTACACCGCCCAGGAGAAGATCGCCACGGCCGTGGGCAAGGAGGCCGAGTTCAAGAAGCTGAAGTCGGACTACGACACCAAGGCCGCCAAGATCAAGGCCGACTACGCCGGCAAGCTCAACACCGTCAAGTGGACCATCGCGTCCTCCTACGGCGGCGGCGAGTTCCTCGTCGACACCAGCAGCTCCTGGGTCGGCCGGGTGCTGAGCGACGTGGGCGCCACCTTCTCCCAGGCGTCCGGCGACACCAAGGAGCACGAGGTCACCTACTCGACCGAGAAGCTCGACGTGCTCGCCGACGCCGACATCATCCTGGTGCCCAGGATGGCCGCCACCGGCGAGGTCCCGCAGGACACCAAGGACCTCGACAAGCAGCCGTCCTGGAAGAACCTCAAGGCCGTCCAGGCGAACAAGGTCATCCCGGTCACCTACGCGACCAGCGACCGGTACGGCACCTCGATCGACGTGCTCGGCCAGATCGAGACCATCCTCAAGGGCCTCTAGGCCCCGGCCGGCCCGCCGGGCACGAACCCGGCGGGCCGCCCCGCGCCCCGCGCCCCAGCACCGCGCACACCAGGGCGCACCAGCACACCAGGGCGCACCAGCGCACCAGCACGCACCACCACGCACCACAGCGCACCAGCGAGCGCCCCGGGCTTGCATCGTCGGCGGGGCCGCACCGAACCGGGAAGGGCCGACCATGCCTCAGGCGGGCACCAACACCACGCAGGTCGAGCCGGCCGCAGTCCTCCAGGAGCTGACGGCGGCACAGGCAGGGGTACTCGCCGCACAGCGGATCGACCCGGACAACCCGGCCTACAACGTCGGCCAGTACGTCGAGATCACCGGGCCGTTCGACCCCGCGCTGCTGGAGCGGGCGCTGCGCCGGACCCTCGCCGAGGCCGACGGCCTGCACGTCCGGCTCGCCGAGCACGAGGGCCGCACCGTCCAGCTGCCCACCGCCTTCGACGCCGAGGCCTGGCAGCTGCCCCGGCTCGACACCAGCGCCGCCGCCGACCCGGTGGCCGCCGCCACCGCGCTCGTCCGGGCCCAACTCGCCGTCCCGACCCCGCTGGAGGGCCCCGAGGCCGGCCCGCTGCACGGCGCCCTGCTGGTCCGGGTCGGCGAGCAGCGCCACCTCTGGTTCCAGTGGTTCCACCACCTGGTCGTCGACGGCTACAGCGTCGCGCTCCTCACCCGCCGGGTCGCCGAGGTGTACACCGCCCTCGCCGCCGGCACCGACGTGCCCGACAGCCCGCTGCGCCCGCTCGCCGTCCTGGTGGAGGCCGAGCGCGAGTACCTCGCCGGCCCCGCCGCCGCCGAGGGCCGGGAGTACTGGAACGCCCGCTTCGCGGACCGCCCCGCCGTCGTCGGCCTCACCGAGGCGACCGCCCAGGCCGCGCCCGCCGCCCGGTACCACCGCGTCGAGCTGACCGCCGAGGACTCGGCCGCCGTCCTCGCCTCGGCCCGGGCGGCCCGCGCGACCTGGGCCGAGGCGGCCGCCGCGGCCCTCGCCGGCTACCTGCACCTGATGACCGGGACGCCGGACGTCGTGCTCGGCATGCACTTCATGGCCCGCACCGCCCCGGGCACCCTGCGGGTGCCCGGCATGGCCGTCAACATCCTGCCCGTACGGATCGCCGTCGCCGGGACGGACAGCCACACCGGGCTGATGCGCCGCGCCGCCGCCGAGCTCACCGCGACCCGCCGCCACCAGCGCCACCGGGGCGAGGAGATCCGCCGCGACCTCGGCCTGGTCGGCACCGACCACCGGCTCCACGGGCCGCTGCTCAACATCAAGCCCTTCGACCTCGCGCTGGACTTCGCGGGCAGCCCCGGACAGACCGTCACCCTGGCCTCCGGCCCGGTCGACGACCTCTCGCTGTCCGTCACCAAGACCCCGGACGACCGGCTGGTGCTGGAGTTCGGGGCCAACCCGGAGCTCTACACCCGGGCCGCGCTGGAACTGCACGCCGACCGCTGCGCCGGCCTGCTCGCCCGGCTCGCCGCCGACCCGGAGCGGCCGATCGGCGACCAGCCGCTGCTCGCCGACGCCGAACGGGCCGCCGTGCTGCACGACTGGAACGCCACCGCCCGGGAGGTCCGCGAGGGCACCCTGGTCAGCCGGATCGCCGAGCGCGCCGCCGCCACGCCGCAGGCCCCCGCCGTCGTCTTCGAGGGCGAGACGCTCAGCTACGCCACGCTCGCCGAGCGCTCCGACGCGCTGGCCCGCTCGCTGGTCGCCGCCGGCGCCGGCCCGGAGACCGTGGTCGCCGTGGCCGTGCCGCGCTCCGCCGACCTGATGGTCGCCCTGCTCGCCGTCCTCAGGGCCGGCGCCGCCTACCTGCCGCTGGACGCCGACTACCCGGCCGACCGGCTCGCCCACATGATCGAGGACGCCCGCCCGGTCCGCGTCGTCACCGTCCCCGAGGTGCTGGACCGGCTGCCGGAGAGCGCCCGCGCCGCCGCCGTCCTGATCGGCCCCGGCCACACCCCCGCCGGCGCCACCACGACCGCCCTGCCCGCCGTCGACCCCGACTCCGCGGCGTACGTCATCTACACCTCCGGCTCCACCGGCCGCCCCAAGGGCGTCGTGGTCCCGCACCGCGCCATCGTCAACCGGCTGGCCTGGATGCAGCACGCCTACCGCCTCACCCCCGAGGACCGCGTCCTGCAGAAGACCCCCGCCAGCTTCGACGTCTCGGTCTGGGAGTTCTTCTGGGCGCTCTGCGAGGGCGCCGCCGTCGTCCTGGCCCGCCCCGAGGGCCACAAGGACCCGGCCTACCTCGCCGCCCTGATCGCCGACACGGGCGTCACCACCCTGCACTTCGTGCCGTCCATGCTCCGCGCCTTCCTGGAGGAGCCGACCGCCGCCGCCGGCTGCGGCGGCCTGCGGCGCGCCTTCTGCTCCGGTGAGGCCCTGCCCGGCGACGTCGTCGAGCGCTGGTACGCCGCGCTGCCCGACGTCCCGCTGCACAACCTCTACGGGCCCACCGAAGCGGCCGTCGACGTCACCCACCACCCCACCGAGCCCGGCGCCGGCGTCGTCCCGATCGGACGCCCCGTCTGGAACACCCGCCTGTACGTGCTGGACGCCCGGCTGCGGCCGGTCCCGGTCGGCGTGCCCGGTGAGCTGTACCTGGCCGGCGTCCAGCTGGCCCGCGGCTACCTGGGCCGCCCCGGCCTGACGGCCGAGCGCTTCGTCGCCTCCCCGTTCGCCGACGGCGAGCGGCTCTACCGCACCGGCGACCTCGTCCGCTGGGCCCCCGACGGCACCGTCGAGTACCTCGGCCGCACCGACGACCAGGTCAAGGTCCGCGGCTTCCGGATCGAACTCGGCGAGATCGAGGCCGCCCTGGAGGCGCTGCCCGGGGTCGCCCAGGCCGCCGTCGCCGCCCGCGAGCTCACCCCCGGCGGCGCCCGCCAACTGGTCGGCTACGTCGCCCCGGCCCCCGCCGACCCGGACGACCTGCTGGCCGCCCTGGCCGCCACCCTGCCCGAGCACATGGTCCCGGCCGTCCTGGTCGGCCTCGACGCGCTCCCGCTGAGCCTCAACGGCAAGCTCGACCGCAAGGCGCTGCCGGCCCCCCGGCAGGCCGGCGACGGCGCCGCCCGCGCCCCGCGCACCGAGACCGAGCGGATCCTCACCGACCTCGTCGCCGAGGTCCTCGGCCTGGACACGGTCGGCGTCGACGACAACTTCTTCTCCCTCGGCGGCGACAGCATCTCCGCCATCCAGCTCGGCAGCCGGGCCCGCCGGGCCGGCCTCGCCCTCACCCCCCGGGTGGTCTTCGAACGGCGCACCGTCGCCCGGATCGCCGCCGTCGCCGAGCAGACCGCCCCGGCGGTCCGCCGGCCCGGCGTCGAGGGCACCGGCCCGCTGCCCGCCACCGCGATCAGCTCCTGGCTGCGCGAGCGCGGCGGCCCGGTCACCCGGTTCAGCCAGCACACCGTGGTCACCGTCCCGGCCGGCCTCGACCGCGCCCGGCTCACCGCCGCCCTGGACACCCTGACCGACCACCACGACGCCCTGCGGCTGCGCCTGGACATCGCCGCCGACGGCACCTGGACCCAGCAGATCCGGCCCGCCGGCAGCGCCCCCGCCGCCGAGCGGCTGCGCCACCTCACCGTCGCCCCGGCCGAGCTGTCCGCCGCCGCCGCGATCGAGCGCGAGGCCGCCGTCGACCGGCTCGACCCCGAACAGGGCGTCGTGCTGCAGGCCGTCCACCTGGACGCCGGCCCGGACACCGACGGCCTGCTCGTCCTCGCCGCCCACCACCTGGCCGTGGACGGCGTCTCCTGGCGCATCCTGCTCCCCGACCTGCGCGCCGCCTACGAGGGCCGCCCGCTCGACCCGGTCGCCACCTCGCCGCGCGGCTGGGCCCTCGGCCTCGCCGAGGCGGCCACCGGTGACCGGATCCGCGCCGAACTGCCCGGCTGGCAGGCCGTGCTGGCCGACGGCGCCGGCCCGCTGCTCGGCGACCGCCCGCTCGACCCGGCCCGCGACACCGCCGCCACCACCCGCCGGCTGCGCCTCACGCTGCCCGCCGCCCGCACCGCCCCGCTGCTCACCGCGGTGCCCGCCACCCACCGGGCCGGCGTGGACCACACCCTGCTCGCCGGTCTCGCGCTCGCCCTGCTCGGCCGCCGCCGCGACCGGCACGGCGCCGGCGCCCGCGCCGACCTGCTGCTGCGGCTGGAGGGCCACGGCCGCGAGGACCAGCTCGTCCCCGGCGCCGACACCACCCGCACCGTGGGCTGGCTGACCACCGAGTTCCCGGCCCGCCTCGACCTGGCCGGCCTGGACCTCGACGAGGCGCTGACCGGTGGCGCCGCCGCCGGCCGCGCCCTGGCCCTGGTCAAGGAGCAGCTGCGGGCCCTGCCCAACGCCGGCGCCGGCTACGGCCTGCTCCGCCACCTGGACCCGGTCTCCGGCCCCGCCCTGGCCGACGCCGACCAGCCGCAGCTGCTCTTCAACTACCTCGGCCGCTTCACCGCGGACGGCGCGCACTGGACCGTCGCCCGCGAGGCCGGCGACGCCGTCGCGGCCGGCGCCGACCCCGCGCTGCCCACCGCCCACGCCCTGGAGGTCGGCGCCTTCGTCCACGACGGCCCCGACGGCGCCGAACTCGCCGTCACCCTCTCCTGGCCGCACGGCGTCCTGACCGAGGCGGCCGTCCGCGACATCGCCGAGCGCTGGTTCGCCGCGCTGGACGCCCTCGCCGCGTACGCCGCCCGGCCGGACGCCGGCGGGCTCACCCCCAGCGACGTCCCGCTGGCCGCCGTCAGCCAGCCGCTGCTGGACCGGATCGCGGCCGAACACCCCGGCACCGTCGACGTCCTGCCGCTCTCCCCGCTCCAGGAGGGCCTGCTCTTCCACGCCCTCTACCAGCGCGAGGAGGGCACCGACGACCTCTACACCTCGCTCACCTCGCTGGACCTGCGCGGCCCGCTGGAGCGGCCGGCCCTGCGCCGCGCCGTGGACGCCGTGGTCAACCGGCACTCCGCGCTGCGCTCCGGCTTCACCGCGATCGGCGAGCACCCGCTCCAGCTGGTGGCGGACACCGTCACGGTGCCCTGGACCGAGCACGACCTCACCGCCCTGCCCGCCGGCCGGCGCGACGCCGCGGTCGCCGGGATCGAGGACGAGGAGGCCTCCCGCCGGTTCGACCTCGCCCGGCCGCCGCTGGTGCGCTGCGCGCTCGTCACCCTCGGCGCGGACCACCACCGCCTGGTGCTGACCCGCCACCACATCGTGATGGACGGCTGGTCCACCCCGGTCCTGCTGCGCGAGCTGGTCACCGCCTACGGCGACGGCGGCGCGAGCGCCGCGCTGCCCGCCACCACCCCGTACGCCGACCACCTCGGCTGGCTGGCCGCCCGGGACGCCGGCGCCGACACGCTCGCCTGGCGCGAGGCGCTGGCGGGCCTGGAGGCGCCGACCCTGCTCGCCGACACCCTGGGCCGCCCGGCCGGTGGCCCGGCCGCCGCCGGCGCCGAGATCCACCTGCCGCTGTCCGCCGAGCTCGCGGCGGCGCTCACCGGCACCGCCCGGGCGCACGGACTCACCCTCAACACCCTGGTCCAGGGCGCCTGGGCGATCCTGCTCGGCCGTCTCACCGGCCGCGCGGACGTGGTCTTCGGCGCCACCGTCTCCGGCCGTCCCGGCGACCTGCCCGGCGTGGAGTCCATGGTCGGCCTGTTCAGCAACACCGTGCCGGTCCGCTTCCGCCCCGAGGAGGACGAGCCCGCCGTCGAGGCGCTCACCCGGCTGCAGGCCCAGCAGTCCGCGCTGCTCGACCACCAGTACCTCGGCCTGGCCGACATCCAGGCGCTCGCCGGGCACGGCACCCTCTTCGACACCCTGCTGGTCTTCGAGAACTACCCGGTCGACCCCGACCGGCTGACCGCCCGCGGCCTGCGGGTCGCCGGCATCGGCAACCGGGGCGCCACCCACTACCCGCTGACCGTGCTCACCCTCCCCGGCGAGGCGCCGCGGCTCACCGTCGAGTACCGCGCCGACGTGTTCACCGCCGAGCAGGCCGCCGCCGTCGGCGCCCGCCTGCTGCGGGTGCTGGAGACCGTCGCCACCCGGCCCGGGACGCCCGTCGGCGAGCTGGAGATCCTGGACGGGCGGGAGCGCGACACGCTGCTGCACGGCTGGAACGCCACCGGCCGCGAGGTCCCCGCCGGGACGGTCGTCGACGCCTTCGAGGCCCGCGCCGCCGCCACCCCCGACGACACCGCCGTGGTCTTCGGCGACCGGCGCCTCAGCTACGCCGAGCTGGCCGGGCGGGTCGAGCTGACCGCCCGCCACCTCGCCGCGCTCGGCGCCCGCCCCGGCCGGGTGGTCGGGCTGGCACTGCCCCGCTCGGCCGAGCTGGTGGCCGCCCTGCTCGGGGTGCTGAAGTCGGGCGCCGCGTACCTGCCGGTCGACCTCGACCACCCGGACGAGCGGATCGCGCTGATGCTCGCCGACGCCGAACCGCTGGTCACCCTGACCACCGACGAGGTCGCCCGCACCCGCCCGGTCCTCGCCGGGCACGGCCTGGGCACCCTGACCACCGGCCGGCTCGGCGCGCTGGACGCCGACCCTGTCCGCCCCGACCCCGACGACCTCGCCTACGTCATCCACACCTCCGGCTCCACCGGCCGCCCCAAGGGCGTCCAGGTGCCGCACCGCGGCCTCGCCAACATGCTGGAGCACCACGGCGGGACGGTCTTCGCCCGGGCCGAGCGGGCCGCCGGCGGCCGCCGGCTGCGGGCCGCGCACACCGCGTCGTTCTCCTTCGACTCCTCCTGGGAGCAGCTGCTCTGGCTGATCCGCGGCCACGAGCTGCACGTCTACGGCGAGGACCTGCGCCGCGACCCGCAGGCCCTGGTCGCCCGGCTGCTCGCCGACCGGATCGACACCCTGGACGTCACCCCGTCGTTCGGCCAGCAGCTGGTCGAATGGGGCCTGCTCGACTCGGCGGAGCACCGCCCGCTGCTCTTCCTGGTCGGCGGCGAGGCCGTCGGCGACGCCCTGTGGAGCCGGATCCGCGACACCGAGGGCGTGCTCGGCCACAACTTCTACGGCCCGACCGAGTACACCGTCGACACCCTGGGCGCGGCCCTGGACGAGAGCCCCACCCCGTTCGTCGGCCGGCCGATCGGCAACACCCGGGTCTACGTGCTGGACGCCCGGCTGCGGCCCGTCCCGGCCGGGGTCCCCGGCGAGCTGTACATCGCCGGCGAGGGCCTGGCCCGCGGCTACGGCAACCGCCCCGGCCTGACCGCCGGCCGCTTCGTCGCCTGCCCGTTCGGCGACGGCATGGGGGCACCCCCGGCCGGAGGCGGGGCGAGGATGTACCGCACCGGCGACGTGGTCCGCTGGCGCGGCGACGGCACGCTGGACTACCTGGGCCGCGACGACGACCAGGTGAAGATCCGCGGCTTCCGGATCGAGCCGGGCGAGGTCGAGGCCGCGCTGGCCGCCCTGCCCGGCGTGGCCCAGGCCGCCGTGCTGGCCCGCGCCACCGCCACCGGCGTCAAGCGGCTGATCGGCTACGTCGTGCCCGCCCCCGGCGGCGAGGCCGACCCGGCCGCCCTGCGCCGGACGCTGGCCGGGTCGCTGCCCGAGTACATGGTCCCGGCCGCGATCGTGCCGCTGCCGGTGCTGCCGCTGAACGTCAACGGCAAGCTGGACCGGCACGCCCTGCCCGAGCCGGAGGCGAGCGCCTTCGCGGCGCCCGCCGGCCGCGCCCCGCGCGACGAGCGCGAGGCCGTGGTCTGCGGCGTCTTCGCCGAGGTGCTCGGCCTGCCGCAGGCCGGGGTCGAGGACGACTTCTTCGACCTCGGCGGCCACTCGCTGCTCGCCACCCGCGTGGTCGGCCGGCTCCGCGCCGCGCTGCGGGTCGAGGTCGCCGTGCGGGACCTCTTCGAGAGCCGCACCGCCGCGGCCCTGGCCGCCCGGCTGGCCACCGCCGCCACCGGCCGCCCCGCCCCGGCCGCGCGGCCCCGCCCCGAGCCGCTGCCGCTCTCCGCCGCGCAGGCCCGGCTCTGGTTCCTGTACCGGCTGGAGGGCCCCAGCACCGCGTACACCATCCCGTGCGCGCTGCGGATCGACGGCGCCGTCGACACCGACGCGCTGCGCGCCGCCTTCGCGGACATCCTGGCCCGGCACGAGGCGCTGCGGACGGTCTTTCCCGACCGGGACGGCCGGCCCCACCAGCGGATCCTGACCCCCGAGCAGGCCGGCGTGCCCTTCACCGTGGAGGAGGTCGCCGCGGGCCGGCTCGACCGGGCGGTCGCCGCCGCCGGCGCCTACGCCTTCGAGCTCGCCGAGGAGATCCCGGTCCGCGCCACCCTCCTCCGCACCGGGCCGCAGCGGTCGGTGCTGAGCGTCGCGCTGCACCACATCGCGGGCGACGAGTGGTCCGAGGGGGTGCTGCTGCGCGACCTTGACCACGCCTACGCCGCCCGCCTGGCCGGCACGGCGCCGGTCTTCGAGCCGCTGCCGCTCCAGTACGCGGACCACGCGCTCTGGCAGGCCGACCTGCTCGCCGACCAGGACGGCAGCGCCGCCACCCAGGCCCGCTACTGGACGCGGCGGCTGGCCGACCTGCCGGCCGAACTCGCCCTGCCGACCGACCGGCCGAGGCCCGCCGAGGCCACCGGCCGGGGCGGCGCGGTACGGCTGCGGCTGCCCGACGCCCTCCACCGGGCGCTGCGCGGCTACGCCCAGCGCAGCGGCGCGACCCCGTTCATGGTCACCCAGGCGGCCGCCGCGCTGCTGCTCGGCGGGCTCGCCGGCACCACCGACGTGGCGCTCGGCACCCCGGTCGCCGGGCGCGCCGACGAGGTGCTGGAGCCGGTCGTCGGCTTCTTCGTCAACACCCTGGTGCTGCGTCACGACCTCTCCGGCGAGCCGACCTTCGACGACCTGGTGGCCCGCGCCCGGGAGACCGTGCTGGGCGCGCTCGCCCACCAGGACCTGCCGTTCGACCGGCTGGTCGAGATCGTCAACCCGGAGCGCTCGCTCGGCCGCCACCCGCTGTTCCAGGTGATGGTCCAGCACCGCAAGGAGGCCGGCGGCCTGGACCGCCTGCTGGGCGCCCGCACCACGCTGCTGCCCGACCCGGTGCACGCGGCCCGCTTCGACCTGGCCTTCACCTTCGTGGAGTCCGCCGACGGCGACCACACCGACCTGACCGTCATCTACGCCGACGACCTGTTCCACCGCTCCACCGGCCGGCTCTTCGGCGCCCGCCTGCTGCGGGTGCTGGAGCAGGCGCTGGCCGCGCCGGACCGCCCGGCCGCCCGGGTCGAGCTGACCGGCGCCCAGGAGCGCCGCGGCCTCGCGGGGGAGTGGAACGCCACCGACCGCGAGGTGGCGCCGGGCACCCTGGTGACCCGGATCGCCGAGCGGGTCGCCGCCACGCCCGACGCGGTCGCGGTGGCCTTCGAGGGAGCGGAGCTGACTTACCGCGGCCTGGACGAGCGGGCCGGCCGGCTGGCCCGCGTGCTCGCCGCGCACGGCGCCGGACCGGACCGGATCGTCGCGGTCGCCGTGCCGCGCTCGGTCGAGCTGATGGTCGCCCTGCTCGCGGTGCTCAAGTCCGGCGCCGCCTACCTGCCGCTGGACACCGAGTACCCGGCGGACCGGCTGGCCGCGATGGTCGAGGACGCCGCCCCGGTCTGCGTGCTCACCCTGCCCGGCACGGCCGGCGCGCTGCCGGTCGTCCCCGGCGTGCCGGTGCTCGGCGTCGACGCCGACGGGCCGCAGGCCGAGCCGGTCGCCCCGGAGCCGGAGCACCCCGCCTACGTGATCTTCACCTCCGGCTCGACCGGCCGCCCCAAGGGCGTCGTCGTCCCGCACCGGGCGATCGTCAACCGGCTCGACTGGATGCGCGAGGTCTACAGCATCGCCCCGCAGGACCGGATCCTGCAGAAGACCCCGGCCGGCTTCGACGTGTCGGTCTGGGAGTTCTTCCTGCCGCTGGTCAGCGGCGCCCGGGTGGTCCTGGCCAGGCCCGGCGGCCACCGGGAGCCGGAGTACCTGGCCGCGCTCGCCGCCGGCGCGGGCATCTCCACCGCGCACTTCGTGCCCTCGATGCTCACCGCCTTCACCGCGGTGGCCGAGGCCGACCGCACCGTCCGGGACCGCTTCGCCGGTGTGCGCCGGGTGTTCTGCTCCGGCGAGGCGCTGCCGCCCGCGGCGGTCGAGCGCTTCGCGGCCCTCTGGCCGCAGATCGAGCTGCACAACCTCTACGGGCCCACCGAGGCCGCCGTGGACGTCACCTACCACCGCGCCTGGGCCGGCTCCGGCGTCGTCCCGATCGGACGCCCCGTCTGGAACACCCGCCTGTACGTGCTGGACGCCCGGCTGCGGCCGGTCCCGGTCGGCGTGCCCGGCGAGCTGTACCTGGGCGGTGTCCAGCTGGCCCGCGGCTACCTGGGCCGGCCCGGCCTGAGCGCCGGCCGGTTCGTCGCCGACCCGTTCGCCCGGGGCGAGCGCATGTACCGCACCGGAGACCTGGTCCGGCGGCTGGTCGACGGCGAGGTCGAGTACCTCGGCCGCACCGACGACCAGGTGAAGATCCGCGGCTTCCGGATCGAACTCGGCGAGGTGGAGGCCGCGCTGGCCGCCGCACCGGGCGTGGCCCAGGCGGCCGTCGCCGCCCGCGCCGTCACCGAGGGCGGCGCCCGCCAGCTGTTCGGCTACGTCGTCCCGCAGCCGGGCGCCTCGGTCGGCGGCGACGCCGTCCGCGTGGCGGTGGCCGCGGTGCTGCCCGAGCACATGGTCCCGGCCGCCGTCACCGTGCTGGACGCGCTGCCGCTGAGCGTCAACGGCAAGCTCGACCGCAAGGCGCTGCCCGACCCGGCCCGCCGCGCGGCCGCCGCCCCCGCGGCGGCCGGGCAGACTCCGGGCCGCTCGCTGGCCAGGGTCTTCGCCGAGGTGCTGGGCCTGCCCGAGGTCGGCGAGGAGGAGAACTTCTTCGCCCTCGGCGGCGACAGCATCGTCTCCATCCAGCTGGTCAGCCGGGCCCGCGCGGCCGGCTTCCCGATCGCCGCCAAGGACGTCTTCCAGTACCCGACTCCGGCCGCGCTGGCCGCCGCCAAGGGCCTGGGCACGCCCGCCCCCGCCGGCCCGTCGGCCTTCGCGCCGCCCGCCGACGGCGAGCTGCCCGCCCTGCCGGTGGTGCACTGGCTGCGCGAACGCGGCGGCCCGATCGACCGGTTCAACCAGTCCGTCCTGCTGACCGTCCCGGCCGGGCTGCGGGAGCAGCCCCTGCGGGACGCGCTGGCGGCCCTCGCCACCCGCCACCCGGCGCTGCGGCTGCGGCTGGACCGCACCGACGGCCTCTGGACCCAGGAGGTCCTGGCCGCCGACGCGGCCCCCGCCCTGACCGACCCGCGCACCCTGCGCCGGGTCGACGCCCGGGCCGCGCGGGAGGCGGGACCCGCCGGGTGGACCGCCCTGCTGACCCGCGAGGCGGACGCGGCCGCGGCGGCGCTCGACCCCGGCACCGGCCGGGTCCTAGGCGCCGTCTGGTTCGACGCCGGCCCGGACACCGACGGCCGGCTGCTGCTGACCGTCCACCACCTCGCCGTGGACGGCGTCTCCTGGCGCACCCTGCTGCCCGGCCTGCGCACCGCCTACGAGGCGCTGGCGGCCGGCGGCCGCCCGGCCCTCGAACCGGAGGCCCACAGCCTGCGGGCCTGGTCCGAGCAGCTGCTCGCGCACGCCCACGAGCGCGGCCGGATCGCCGAGGCCAGGCAGTGGCGGGAGGTCCTCGACGGTCCGGCCGGGCCGCTCGGCGGCCTCACCGCCGACCCGGCCCGGGACACCGTCGCCACCCTGCGCACGCTGCGCCGCACCCTGCCCGCCGACCGCACCGAGCCGCTGCTGACCGTCCTGCCGCAGTCCTTCGGCGCCGGCGTGGACGACGTGCTGCTGGCCGGCCTCGCCCTCGGCGTGGCC
Source organism: Kitasatospora sp. NPDC059973 (assembly GCF_042737525.1). Taxonomy (NCBI): domain Bacteria; kingdom Bacillati; phylum Actinomycetota; class Actinomycetes; order Kitasatosporales; family Streptomycetaceae; genus Kitasatospora; species Kitasatospora sp. NPDC059973. Next base: position 26,627 of record NZ_JBHWUI010000027.1, read on the forward strand.
GCCGCCCGCCCGGGCGCCGCACCGGCCGTCCGGGTCGACCTGGAGGGCCACGGCCGGGGCGGCAGCGAGGCGGCCGGGCTCACCCCTGACCTCGCCCGCACCGTCGGCTGGTTCACCACCGTGCACCCCGTCCGGCTCGACCTGACCGGGCTGGACCCGGCCGAGGCGATGACCGGCGGCGCGCTCACCGGCCAGGCGCTCAAGCAGGTCAAGGAGCAGCTGCGGGCCGCCCCCGACCGGGGCCTGGGCTTCGGCCTGCTGCGCCACCTCAACGCGCAGACCGCGCCGCTGCTGGCCGCGGTGCCCCGCTCCGAGGTGCTGTTCAACTACCGCGGCCGGACGGACACCGGCGCCGGACCGCAGGGCGGCTGGGCGTTCGCCCCGCAGGACGAGCGCACCGCCGTCGCCGCCGCGGCCGGCCCCGACCGGCTGATGCCGGCCGGCTACCCGCTGGAGATCGACGCGGTCGTCGCCCCCGGCCCCGACGGCCGCCCGGAGCTGACGGTCGAGTGGAGCTGGCCGGGTGCGCTGTTCGGCGAGGACGAGGTGGCGGCGCTGGCCGCCTCCTGGTTCGCCGCGCTCGACGCGCTCGCCCGGCACGCCGCCGGCGGCGACGCGGGCGGGGTGACGCCGTCCGACCTCGACCTCGTCCGGCTCAAGCAGACCCAGATCGACCGGCTGGAGTCGCGGCTGCGCAGGCGCCGCCGATGAGCCGCGAACCGGGCGGCGCCGCCGCCCCCGACCCCACCGACCGCCACCCCACCCCCAGGACCGAGAACCCCGTGACGAACGACTCCACCGCACCGATCGACGACTCGCAGGCCCAGGCCCCGGCCGCGTCGGCCCTGGAGGACGTCTACCCGCTCTCCTCCTTGCAGGAGGGGCTGCTCTTCCACGCGCTCTACGACGACGAGGCGCGCGACGTCTACGTCGTGCAGTCGCACCTCGACCTGGCCGGCCCGGTCGACGGCGCCCGGCTGGCCGCCGCCGTCGACGCGCTGCTGGTGCGGCACGCCAACCTGCGCGCCGGGTTCTGGTACGAGGACCCGGAGGCGGTCGTCCAGTTCGTCCAGCGCGAGGTGGAGACCCCGCTGCGGGTGGTCGACCTGACCGCCCCGGCCGGGGCGGAGCAGGACGCCGCGGTACTGGCCGCGATGGACGAGGACTGGCACCACCGGTTCGAGCTGGACGCCCCGCCGCTGCTGCGGCTGGCCCTGCTCCGGCTGGGGCCGGACCGCTCCCGGCTCGTCATCACCTGCCACCACCTGCTGCTCGACGGCTGGTCGATGCCGATCCTGGTGCGCGAGCTGCTGGCGCTCTACGGGTCGGCCGGCGACCTCGCCGCGCTGCCCGCCGTCCGCCCCTACAAGGACCACCTGGCGCTGCTCGCCACCCGCGACACCGCCGCCGCCGAGGCCGCCTGGGGCGCCGCGCTGGCCGGCTTCGCCCAGACCCACCCGGTCGCGCCGGGCGCCGGCGTCGCCACCGCCGTCGAACCGGCCGTGGTCACCCTGCACGCCGAGCGCGAGCTCTCCGCCGCCGTCGCCGAGGCCGCCCGCGGCCGGGGCCTGACCCTCGGCAACCTCGCCCACACCCTCTGGGGCGTCCTGCTCGGCTCGCTCACCGGCACCGCCGACGTGGTCTTCGGCACCACCGTCTCCGGCCGCCCCGACGACCTGCCCGGCGCCGACACCATGGTCGGCCTCTTCATCAACACCGTGCCGGTGCGCGTGCGGCTCGCCCCCGGCGCCACCCTGGCCGGCGCCGCCGCCGCCGTCCAGCGCGAGCAGGCCGAGCTGATCGCCCACCAGCACCTCGGCCTCGGCGTCATCCAGCGGCTCGCCGACGTCGAGGGCGCGCTGTTCGACACCCTGCTCGTGGTCGAGAACTACCAGGGCGGCGGCGACGCGCTCCGCACGAGCCTGGGCACCGTCGAGGGCCTGGCCGTCACCGCGCTCGGCGCCCGCGACGCCACCCACTACCCGCTGGGCCTGACCGTGCTGCCCGGCGAGCGACTGCGGCTGGAGCTGGAGTACCGGCCCGAGCTGTTCACCGAGGCCGAGGCCGGCCGGATCGCCGACCGCTTCCTGCGCCTGCTCGCCGCGTTCGCCGCCGACCCGGACACCCCGCTCGCCCGGCTGGACCTGCTCGACGCCGCCGAGCGCGCCGCGCTGCCCGCCACCGTCTCCGGCGGCGAGCACCGCGTCCCGGACGCCACCGCCGCCGACCTGTTCGCCGACCGGGCCGCCCGCACCCCGGATGCCCGGGCCCTGGTCGGCCCCGGCCTGACCGGCGGCCCGGCCCCCGTCCAGCTCTCCTTCGCCGAACTGGACGCCGCCGCCGACCGGCTGGCCCGGCTGCTGCGCGCCCACGGCCTGGGCGCCGACGACATCGCCGCCCTCGCGCTGCCGCGCTCCGCCGAGTCGGTCACCGCGCTGCTCGCCGTCCTGCGGGCCGGCGCCGCCTACCTGCCGATCGACCTCGACCACCCGGACGAGCGGCTCGCCCTGCTCCTGGCGGACGCGCGCCCCGCCGTCGTCCTGACCACCGCCCAGGTCGCCGCCCGGCTGCCCGAGGTGCCCGGCGCCGCCGTCCTGCTGCTGGACGACCCGCGGACCGCCGCCGACCTCGCCGCGCTGCCCGCCGGCCCGCTCACCGACGCCGAGCGCGGCGGTCCCGTCCACCCCGACGCCGCCGCGTACGTCATCCACACCTCCGGCTCCACCGGCCGGCCCAAGGGCGTGGTGATCCCGCACCGCGGCCTCGGCAACCTGATCCAGGACCACCTGGCCACCACCTTCGCCGACGCGCTGCGCGCCACCGGCCGGGCCCGGCTGCGCGCCCTGCACACCGCCTCGTTCTCCTTCGACTCCTCGTGGGAGCAGCTGATCTGGCTGATCGGCGGCCACGAGCTGCACGTCCTCGGCGAGGACGACCGCCGGGACGCCGAGGCGGTGGTCGGCTACACCCGCGCCCACCGCGTCGACGCCCTCGACGTCACCCCCTCGTACGCCCAGCAGCTGCTCGACAGCGGCCTGCTGGCCGGCGAGCACCGCCCGGCGGTGCTGCTGCTCGGCGGCGAGGCGCTGCCCGAGCCACTCTGGACCAGGCTGCGCGGCGAGGCGGGCGTCACCGCCGTCAACTACTACGGCCCGACCGAGTTCACCGTCGACGCCCTGGTCGCCGACCTCGCGGACAGCGCCGCCCCGGTCATCGGCCGCCCGCTGCGCGGGACCCGCGCCCACGTGCTGGACGGCCTGCTGCGGCCGGTCCCGGCCGGCGTGCCCGGTGAGCTGTACCTGGCCGGCCCGCAGCTGGCCCGCGGCTACCTGGACCGGCCCGGCCTGACCGCCGGCCGGTTCGTCGCCGACCCGTTCGCCCCGGGTGAGCGCATGTACCGCACCGGAGACCTGGTCCGCCGCCGGGCCGACGGCGAGGTCGAGTACCTCGGCCGCACCGACGACCAGGTGAAGATCCGCGGCTACCGGATCGAACTCGGCGAGATCGAGGCCGCGCTGGCCGGGCAGCCGGGCGTGGCCCAGGCCGCCGTGCTGGTCCGGCCCGGCGCCGTCCGGCGCATCGTCGCCTACGTCGTCCCCGCCAAGGGCGCCCCGCTCGACACCGAGGAACTCCACCGGGCGCTCGCCGCCCGGCTGCCGGAGTACATGGTGCCGTCCGCCTTCGCCGTGCTGGACGCGCTGCCGCTGACCGTCAACGGCAAGCTCGACCGGGCCGCACTGCCCGACGAGGCGCTCGCCTACACCGGCCTGGCGGCCGGCCGGGACGCCGGCTCCGAGACCGAGCAGCTGCTCTGCGACCTGTACGCGGAGGTCCTCGGCCTGCCGCGGGCCGGCGTCGAGGACGACTTCTTCCGCCTCGGCGGCGACAGCATCTCCTCGATCCGGCTGATCGGCGCCGCCCGCGCCGAGGGGCTCTCGCTCAGCCCGCGCGACGTGTTCGAGCGCCGCACCCCGGCCGCCCTCGCCGAGCTGGCCGACCGCCGCGAGGCGGCCGGCGCCGCCCCGGAGCTGCCCGAGCTGCCCCCGGCGACCGAGGCCGAACTGGCCCTCGTCCGCGCCGCCGTGCCCAAGCTGGAGATCGAGGACGTCTGGCCGGTCTCCCCGCTCCAGGAGGGCCTGCTCTTCGAGGCCGGGTACGACGAGCAGGCGCTGGACGTCTACACCTCGCGCGACGTGCTCTCGCTGACCGCCCGGATCCCGCTGGAGGTGCTGCGCGCCGCGGTGGCCGCCGTGCTGGACGGCCACCCCAACCTGCGGGCCGGCTTCCTCCAGGAGGGCCTGGAGCGCCCGGTGCAGTTCCTGCCGCGCGCCGTCGACGTCCCGCTCACCGAGGTCGACCTGTCGGCGCTCGGCACGGACGACTTCGAGGCCGAACTGCGCCTCCTCAAGGAGCGCGAGGCGTTCACCCGCTTCGACCTCGCCGCGCCGCCGCTGCTGCGGCTGGTCTCGGTGCTCGCCCCCGACGGCGGCCAGCGCGTCCTGATCACCAACCACGCGCTGCTCTGGGACGGCTGGTCCTCCGGGCTCTTCCTCCAGGAGGTGCTGACCCGCTGCGCCGGCGAGCGCCCGCCGGCCGCCGGTCTGCCCTACCGGGACTTCCTGCGCTGGCTGGCCGGCCAGGACCAGGAGGCCGGCCGGGCCGCCTGGCGCTCCGCGCTGGAGGGCCTGGCCGAGCCGACGCTGCTCGCCCCGCAGGCCCGCGAGCGGGCCGCGCTGCTGCCGGAGGAGGTCGTCGTCGAGGCCCCCGCCGGGCTCGGCGAGCGGCTGGCCGCCTTCGGCCGGGAGCACGGCCTGACCCTCAACACCGTGCTCTCCGGCGCCTGGGGCCTGCTGCTGGCCGGTCTGACGGCCCGCGAGGACGTGGTGTTCGGCGCCACCGTCTCCGGCCGCCCGGCCGAGCTGCCCGGCATCGACGCCACCATCGGCATGTTCCTCAACACGGTGCCGGTCCGGGCCCGGCTGGACGGCGAGGAGGGCGTCGCCGCGTTCCTCACCCGCCTCCAGGACGAGCAGAGCGCCCTGCTGGCGCACCACCAGACCGGGCTGGGCGAGATCCAGCGCGGCACCGGCTTCGGCCGGCTGTTCGACACCCTCCAGGTGCTCCGCAACACCCCGGCCGACGAGGGCCTGCGGGACCGCCTGCGCGAGCGCCTCGGCCTGCGCCAGGTGACGGACGTCGACGCGACGCACTTCCCGCTGATCTTCATCACCAACCCCGGCGAGCACCTCACCTTCGAGTGGAAGTACCGCCCGGACGTCTTCGAGCGGGCCGTCGTCGAGGAGCACGCCGAGCGGCTGCTGGCCCTCCTGGAGCAGATCCTGGAGCGCCCCGACCGCCCGGTTCGCACCTTGGATGTGTTGACGGTGCGTGAGCGCGGTCTGGTGTTGGGGGAGTGGGTGGCGACGGGTCGTGGGTTGCCGGGGGCGACGGTGGCGGATCTGTTGGCGGAGCGTGCGGTGGCGGTGCCGGGTGAGACGGCGTTGGTGTTCGGTGGGGTGTCGTGGTCGTACGCGGAGTTGGATGCCCGGGTGAACCGGTTGGCGCGGTTGTTCGTGGCGCGGGGGGCGGGGCCGGAGAGGGTGGTGGCGCTGGGGTTGCCGCGTTCGCTGGAGATGGTGGCGGCGTTGTTCGCGGTGCTGCGGACGGGTGCGGCGTATCTGCCGTTGGAGCTGGACTATCCGGTGGAGCGGTTGGCGTTCATGGTGGAGGACACCGCTCCGGTCTGCCTGGTGACGGATTCGACGGCCGCGGGTCGGATGCCGTCGTTCGGGGGTGTGCTGTTGTTGGACTCGCCGGAGGTGGTGGCGGAGTTGGCGGCGTTGCCGGAGGGTCCGCTGGGTGTGGTGGTGGATCAGGACAGTCCGGCGTATGTGATCTTCACCTCGGGTTCGACGGGTCGGCCGAAGGGTGTGGTGACGCCGTACCGGGGTCTGACGAACAGGCAGTTGAACCATCGTGAGGCGATCTTCGATCCGGTGGTCGAGTCCGCGGGGGGTCGCCGGCTGCGGATCGCGCACACCGTCTCGTTCTCCTTCGACATGTCCTGGGAGGAACTGCTCTGGCTGGTCGAGGGCCATGAGGTGCACGGCCTGGACGAGGCCCTGCGCCGCGACGCCCAGGGCCTGGCCGACTACTTGGACGTCCACGGGATCGATGTCATCAACGTGACGCCCTCGTACGCGCAGGCGCTGGTGGAGGCCGGTCTGCTGGACGAGGACCGGCACCGTCCGGTGCTGGTGCTGCTGGGTGGTGAGGCGGTGGCGGAGACGCTCTGGACCAGGCTGCGCGAGACGCCGGGAGTCATGGGTTACAACTTGTACGGGCCGACCGAGTACACCATCAACACCCTCGGTGGCGGGACGCTGGACTCGCCGACCGCGACGGTGGGCCGGCCGATCTGGAACACCCGGGCGTACGTCCTGGACGCCTGTCTGCGGCCGGTTCCGGTGGGTGTGGCGGGCGAGCTGTATGTGTCGGGGGTGGGTCTGGCGCGGGGTTACCTCAACCGGGCGGGGCTGACGGCGGAGCGTTTCGTCGCGGACCCGTTCGGCGAGCCCGGGGGCCGGATGTACCGCACCGGCGATGTGGTGCGCTGGCGTCAGGACGGGCTGCTGGACTTCCTCGGCCGTGCCGACGACCAGGTGAAGATCCGCGGCTACCGGGTCGAGCCCGGCGAGATCGAGGACGCCATCGCCCTGGACCCGGCCGTGGCCCAGGCCGCCGTGCTGGTCCGCGAGGACACCCCCGGCGTCAAGCGCCTGGTCGCCTACCTCGTCCCCGCCGCGACGGCCGTGGACCTCGCCGCCGTTCGCAACGAACTCGCCGCCCTGCTGCCCGAGTACATGGTGCCGTCGGCGTTCGTGCTGCTCGACGAGCTGCCGCTGACCGTCAACGGCAAGCTCGACCGCAAGGCCCTCCCCGCGCCCGCCGGCACCGGGACCGGCCCCGGCCGCGCCCCGCGCGACGCCCGGGAGGAGATCCTCTGCGGCGCCTTCGCCGAGGTGCTCGGCCTCGCCGAGGTCGGCCCCGAGGACCACTTCTTCGACCTCGGCGGCCACTCCCTGCTGGCCACCCGGCTGATCGGCCGGGTCCGCGCGCTGCCCGGCGGCGCCGGGCTCACCGTCCGCGACCTCTTCGAGGCACCCACCCCGGCCGGCCTCGCCCACCGGGCCGGCGCCGGCGACGACCCGCGCCCCGCCCTGGGCCGCCGCGAGCGCCCGGCCGACCTGCCGCTCTCGCACGCCCAGCGCCGGATGTGGTTCCTGCAGAACCTCGACGACTCGGGCGCCACCTACAACGTGCCCCTGGTGGTGCGGGTCACCGGACCGCTGGACCGGGCCGCCCTCGGCGCCGCCGTCCGCTCGGTGACGCAGCGGCACGAGAGCCTGCGCACCGTCTTCACCGAGCGCGACGGCGACGTCCACCAGCGGATCCTGGAGGCCCCGGCGGCCGAGGCGGCCGTGCACCTGGTCCGCTCCTCCGAGTCGACGCTGGACGCCGACCTCCGGAGCGCCGTCCGGTACGGCTTCGACCTCTCCGCCGAACTGCCGCTGCGGGTCAGCCTGCTGGAGCTCGGCCCGGAGGACCACGTGGTGGTGGTGCTCTTCCACCACATCGCGGGCGACGAGTGGTCGATGCTCCCCTTCATCGAGGACCTCACCGGCGCCTACGCGGCGCACACCGACGGCCGCACCCCCGACTGGGCGCCGCTGCCGGTCCAGTACGCCGACTACACGCTCTGGCAGCAGGAGCTGCTCGGCTCGCCCGAGGACGAGCGGAGCCTGCACGCCCGGCAGGCCGGGTACTGGAAGCAGGCACTCGCCGGGCTGCCGGAGGAGCTGCCGCTGCCGACCGACCACCCGCGCCGTCCGGTGGCCGGCTACCGCGGCGACACCGTGCGCGGCCAGGTCCCCCCGGCCGTCTACCGCGGTCTGCGCGAGGCCGCCCGGGCGACCGGCACCACCACCTTCATGGTGCTCCAGGCGGCCGTGGCCACCCTGCTGCACCGCCTGGGCGCCGGCACGGACATCCCCCTCGGGGCGCCCGTCGCCGGGCGTTCCGACAGCGCGCTGGACGGGCTGGTCGGCTTCTTCGTCAACACGCTGGTCCTGCGCAACGACCTGTCCGGCGACCCGACCTTCGCCGAGCTGCTGACCCGCACCCGGGACACCGACCTGGCGGCCTTCGCCCACCAGGACCTGCCGTTCGACCGGCTGGTCGAGGCGGTCAACCCGCCGCGCGTGCCCGGCCGGCACCCGCTGTTCCAGGTGATGCTCGGCTACCAGCACAACGACGGCCAGGCCGGACGCCTGCTCGGCCTGGAGAGCCGGATCCTGCCCTTCGAGCTGGGCGCCGCGAAGTTCGAACTCGACTTCAACTTCGAGGAGACCTCCACCACGGAGGAGATCGACATCGCCTTCGAGTACGCGGCCGACCTCTACGACCGCACCACCGCCGAGGCCCTGGTCGAGCGACTGCTGGCCCTGCTGGAGCAGGTCGCGGCCGACCCGGGCCGCCGGATCGGCGCCCTGGATGTGTTGACGGTGCGTGAGCGCGGTCTGGTGTTGGGGGAGTGGGTGGCGACGGGTCGTGGGTTGCCGGGGGCGACGGTGGCGGATCTGTTGGCGGAGCGTGCGGTGGCGGTGCCGGGTGAGACGGCGTTGGTGTTCGGTGGGGTGTCGTGGTCGTACGCGGAGTTGGATGCCCGGGTGAACCGGTTGGCGCGGTTGTTCGTGGCGCGGGGGGCGGGGCCGGAGAGGGTGGTGGCGCTGGGGTTGCCGCGTTCGCTGGAGATGGTGGCGGCGTTGTTCGCGGTGCTGCGGACGGGTGCGGCGTATCTGCCGTTGGAGCTGGACTATCCGGTGGAGCGGTTGGCGTTCATGGTGGAGGACACCGCTCCGGTCTGCCTGGTGACGGATTCGACGGCCGCGGGTCGGATGCCGTCGTTCGGGGGTGTGCTGTTGTTGGACTCGCCGGAGGTGGTGGCGGAGTTGGCGGCGTTGCCGGAGGGTCCGCTGGGTGTGGTGGTGGATCAGGACAGTCCGGCGTATGTGATCTTCACCTCGGGTTCGACGGGTCGGCCGAAGGGTGTGGTGACGCCGTACCGGGGTCTGACGAACATGCAGTTGAACCATCGTGAGGCGATCTTCGATCCGGTGGTCGAGTCCGCGGGTGGTCGCCGGCTGCGGATCGCGCACACCGTCTCGTTCTCCTTCGACATGTCCTGGGAGGAACTGCTCTGGCTGGTCGAGGGCCATGAGGTGCACGTCCTGGACGAGGCCCTGCGCCGCGACGCCCAGGGCCTGGCCGACTACTTGGACGTCCACGGGATCGATGTCATCAACGTGACGCCCTCGTACGCGCAGGCGCTGGTGGAGGCCGGTCTGCTGGACGAGGACCGGCACCGTCCGGTGCTGGTGCTGCTGGGTGGTGAGGCGGTGGCGGAGACGCTCTGGACCAGGCTGCGCGAGACGCCGGGAGTCATGGGTTACAACTTGTACGGGCCGACCGAGTACACCATCAACACCCTCGGTGGCGGGACGCTGGACTCGCCGACCGCGACGGTGGGCCGGCCGATCTGGAACACCCGGGCGTACGTCCTGGACGCCTGTCTGCGGCCGGTTCCGGTGGGTGTGGCGGGCGAGCTGTATGTGTCGGGGGTGGGTCTGGCGCGGGGTTACCTCAACCGGGCGGGGCTGACGGCGGAGCGTTTCGTCGCGGACCCGTTCGGCGAGCCCGGGGGCCGGATGTACCGCACCGGCGATGTGGTGCGCTGGCGTCAGGACGGGCTGCTGGACTTCCTCGGCCGTGCCGACGACCAGGTGAAGATCCGCGGCTACCGGGTCGAGCCCGGCGAGATCGAGGACGCCATCGCCCTGGAGGCGGCCGTGGCCCAGGCCGCCGTGGTGGTCCGCGAGGACACCCCCGGCGTCAAGCGCCTGGTCGCCTACCTGGTGCCGGGTGAGGGTACCCTTATCGAGGCCGCCGCGGTCCGGCGTATGCTGGCCGCCCGGCTGCCCGAGTACATGGTGCCGTCGGCGTTCGTGGTGCTCGACGAGCTGCCGCTGACCGTCAACGGCAAGCTCGACCGCAAGGCCCTCCCCGCGCCCAGCGCCACCGACTTCACCGCGTCGGGACCGCTGCGCGGACCGAGGTACCCGAGCGAGCAGGCCGTGCACGCGGCGTTCACCGACGTGCTGGGCCTGCCCGCACTCGGGATCGACGAGAACTTCTTCGACCTCGGCGGCCACTCGCTGCTCGCGATGTCGCTGCTCCAGCGGATCCGGGCGGAGTTCGCCGGTGACTTCGGCCTCGCCGACCTGCTGGCCCGGCCGACCGTGGCGGCGCTCGCCGAGTTCCTCGTCGACCGTCTGGTCACGGCCTCGCTCGGCGAGGAGCCTGAGAGCACGCCGGCCTGTTCCGGCTGACCGCCCGTCCACCGACCACTACCCCCAAGGAGACGACATGAGCGCCACCAACCCGTTCGAGGACGACGACGCCCGTTACTTCGTGCTCGTCAACGCGGAGAACCAGCACTCCCTCTGGCCCGCCTTCGCCGAGATCCCGGCCGGCTGGACGGTCGTGCACGGCGAGGACAGCCGTGAGGCGTGCACCGCCTACGTGGACGCCAACTGGACGGACATGCGCCCGGCCAGCCTGGTCGCCCGTACGGCCGCCGCCGGCGTCTGACCCACCACAGGGGGGACGGCCCGACCGGGCCGTCCCCCCGCCCCGTATTCGAATCAGTGACCAGACGGGCGAGCGATCGAGTGAGCGATGTGAGCAACCGACAGACGGAACCCGCCGCGGGGCCCCGGGACGGCCTGACGGCCGAGGAACTCGCGGACGAGGACCTGGCGCCCGGAGCACTCTCCCCGGAGCGCCGCCGTCGGGCCCGCGCCCTGCTACGAAGCTCCCTGCGGCCCCACCGGGCCACGGTGGCCGCGGCGATGGTGGCGGCGGCGATCCGCCAGATCGCCCTCCTGGCCGTGCCGTGGTGCGTCAGCCAGGCCCTGGACGAGGGCATCAAGCCCGGCGACGGCGGGGCCCTGCTGCTCTGGTCCGGCGCCGCCGCCGGCGCCGCCGCGGTCCAGTTCGTCGGCCTGTACGGCTGGCAGTACTGGGCCGGCTACGCCGATGCCAAGGTGGGCGCCGACCTGAGGGGCCGACTGCTGCGCCACCTCTCCGGCCTGGACCGGGCCGCGCTCGCCTCGCGCGGGCACGGCGACCTCGCCATGCGCGCGACCCGCGACACCGACCTGGTCCGCGAGTGGGTGCACGGCCTGGCCGTCTGGGTGGTGCTGGCCACCACCTTCGTGGTCCTGCTGCCCGCCCTCGCCGCCCTCGACCTGACCCTGCTGCTGGTCACCCTGGCGACCCTGCCGTTCCTGGTCTGGGTCAACCTCCACTTCCCCAAGCGGTTCGCCGCCGCCAGCGGTGAGCTCTCCCGGGCCCACAGCGAACGCGCCGACGCCGTCGCCGACCTGCTCCAGGTCGGCACCGGCCTGCGCGGCACCGGCGGTCACCGGCCCCTGGTCGACCGCCACCACACCGCCAGCGCCGACGTCACCGACCGGACCGTCGTCGCCGCCCGGGTGGAGGCCGGCTGGGCGGCCGTGGCGCCGTTCGTCCCCCGGCTCGCCGTCGCGGCCGGCGTCGGCATCGGCGGCCTGGCCGTCCTCGACCGGCGGCTCTCCATCGGCGACCTGGTCGCCTACACCTCCTGGATGGCGATCATCACCCTCGCCACCCGGGTCCTGGTGGACCGTCTGCTGGAGCGCGGCCAGGCCGACGTCGCGGCCGCCCGGATCGACGAGGCCCTCTGCATCCGCCCGGTGGTCGCCGAACCCGCCCCCGACCGGGCCGTGCACCTGCCCGCCGCCGGCACCCTGGTGCTGGCCGGCGCCACCGCCGTCCGGGACGGCCGGACCGTGCTCGGCCCGGTCGACCTGGCGGTCGGGGACGGCGAGTTCGTCGCCCTGGAAGGCGCCACCGGCTCCGGCAAGAGCACCCTGCTGCGCCTCGCCGTCCGCCTCGACGACCCGGACGCCGGAACCGTCTCCTACGGCGGCGTCGACCTGCGCGACGTCCGGCTGGACGAGGTCCGCTCGCGGATCGCCTACGTGTCCCAGCGGCCGGTCCTGCTCTCCGGCACCGTCGCCGACAACCTCCGGCTCGGCCGCGAGTTCGACGACGCGGCGCTGCACGAGGCCTGTCGGACCGCCGGCATCCACGACCAGCTCACCGCGATGCCCGACGGCTACCTGACCGAGCTGGGCGAGGGCGGCACCGCCCTCTCCGGCGGCCAGGTCCAGCGGCTGGCCATCGCCCGCGCCCTGCTCGGCGACCCCCGGGTGCTGCTGCTGGACGACTCGACCTCCGCGCTGGACACCACGACCGAGAAGCTCGTGCTGGAACGGCTGCGCGGCTGGGCCGCCGGCCGGACGGTCGTCTTCGCCTCGCACCGCGGCGCCGTCCTGGAGGCCGCCGACCGGGTGGTCCGGCTGCGCTCCCAGGCCTCCGACGACACCGCCACGACGACCCCCGGCACCCCCGGAGCCGACCCGACCGAAAGGCCCGAGAGCGCCATGACTGTGACCACCGCGGAGGCGGCCCATGGCTGAGCAGCCCCTGCTCCAGGACGAGGCGGACCACCGGGGGGTGCTGCGCCGGGCGGCGCCGTACCTGCGCCCGCACCGGGCCCGGCTCGTCGTCGCGCTGCTGGTCGGCCTCGCCGACTCCGCCGCGCTGGTCGCCGTCGCCCCGCTGGTCGGCGTGGCCGCCTACGCGCTCGACCACGAGGACCGCGGCGGCCTCGGCCTGGCCGTCCTGCTGCTCGCCGTGTTCGCGGTCGGCCAGCTGGTGCTGGCCCGGGTCGGCGAACTGCTGCTGATCCAGGGCGGCGAGCAGGTCGTCCGCACCCTGCGCGAGCAGTGCGTGGAGAACCTGGCGACCGCGCCGCTGCGCTTCCTGGAGACCCACCGCAGCGGCGAGCTGCTGCGCCGCTCGACCGGCGAGGTCGCCGCGCTGGCCGCGTTCGTCCGGCTGCACCTGCGCAGCCTGGTCGCCTCGGTGGCGACCCTGGTCTTCACCCTGGTGATGCTGGCCTGGTACTCCTGGGTGCTGCTCCTCGTCCAGCTGGTCGTCTTCGTCCCGCTGACCCTGCTGGTCACCCGCTGGTTTCAGCGCGACGCCGGCGCGGCCTTCGGCGCCAAGGCCGGCGCGGAGGCCACCGTCGCGGCCACCTTCTCCGAGACCCTGACCGCCCGTGAGGCCCTCCAGACCTCGCGCGGCCTGGCCGGGTGGACGCGCCGCTTCGACGGCGAGAACACCCGGGCGGTGCACGCCGCCCGCCGGGCGCTGCGGGTGGAGAACCGGATCGACCTGGTGAGCCTGATCGAGGGCCTGGCCCTCGTGGTGCTGCTGCTGGTGGGCGGCTGGCTGGTCGTGCGGGGCACCCTGACCATCGACGCCGTGGTCGTCTTCGTGCTCGCCAGCCGCAACCTCTTCGACTCCTTCGCCGACCTCTCGCAGCTGGTCGGCGAGGTGCAGACGGCGCGCACCGGCCTGGCCCGGCTGCTGGACCTGCTGGCGGCGACCGCCCCCGCGGACCGCCCGAAGACGGCCGCCGCCGCCCTGCCGGCCCGGGGCGACCTGCGCTGCGAGGGCGTCGAGTACGCCTACCGGGCGGACGGCCGCACCCTGCACGGGATCAGCCTGGACTTCCCCGAGGGGAGCCGCACCGGGGTCGTCGGCGAGACCGGCTCCGGGAAGACCACGCTGTCCAAGCTGCTCTGCGGCCTCTACCACCCGGACTCCGGCACCGTCAGCTTCGCCGGCACCGACCTCGCGGCCGTGCCCGAGGCGGAGCTGCGCCGCCGGATCGTGCTGGTACCGCAGGAGGTGCGGATGGTCACCGGCACGGTGGCCGAGAACCTGGCCCTGGTCCAGGGCGCACCGGACCGCGCTGCCATCGAGCGGACGGTCGACCAGCTGGGCCTGCGGGCCTGGCTCGCCGAACTGCCGGGCGGTCTGGACGCGGAGGTCGGGCTGCGCGGCGGCAACCTGTCGGCGGGGGAGCGGCAGATCCTCGGCCTGGTCCGCGCGGTGCTGGCCGACCCGGCCGTCCTGGTCCTCGACGAGGCGACGGCCGACATCGACCCGGCCACCGCGGCCCGGCTGGAGCACGCCCTGGACGAGCTGCGGGCGGACTGCACGCTGATCGTGATCGCGCACCGGCCGGCCACCATCGCGCGGCTGCCCCGCGTCGTCCGGCTGGACGGCGGCCACCTGGTCGGTGACGAACCGGCAGGTGGGCTGCCGATCGGGGCGACGCGACTGGTCTGACAATGCGAGGTTAGGCTAACCTAATCGGAAGTGAGTGCTGGTGCCGCTCCCCGTTCACCGGGGGGCGGCTCCCGCGCCTCCCGGCCTGCGCACACCTCCCACCGGATTGGGCTGACCGATGACCACAGAGACCGCGCCACCGCGCATGCGGATCGTTCGCCACCCGCTGAAGTACCGCCTGCTGGAAGTCCGGCGGGTCACCCGGGTCACGCCCGGCACGGTGCGGGTCACCTTCGGCGGTCCCGACCTCGAAGGTTTCTGCGAGCAGGCCCCGACCGACCACGTGAAGCTCTGCTTCGCCGAGGACGGGGCCGCCCTGCCGGTCGTGCCGGTGGTCGAGAACGACACCTGGATGGACGCCCCGGTCGAGCCGATCACCCGCGACTACACCGTGCGCCACTACCGGCGGGCCGAGCAGGAGCTCGACATCGACATGGTGCTGCACGGCGCCGGCGTCGGCTCCAGCTGGGCCGAGGCCGCCGAACCCGGCATGCGGCTGGGCGTCCTGGGCCCGCGCGGGTCGGAGGAGATCCCCTTCGTCCACGACTGGTACCTGCTCGCGGCCGAGGAGACCGCCATCCCGGCGCTCGGCCGCTGGCTGGAGATGCTCCCCGCCGGCGTCAAGGTGATCGCCTTCGCCGAGGTGCCCGGGCCCGAGCACGAGCAGGTCTTCGAGACCGCCACCGACGCGACCGTCACCTGGCTGCACCGCGGCGACGCCCCGGCCGGCAGCACCGACCTGCTGGAGCGGGCCGTCCGCGCGGCGCAGCTGCCGCCCGGCCTGGGCTTCGCCTGGGTCGCGGGTGAGGCCAACGCGCTCAAGCCGATCCGCCGTCACCTGCGGGCGGAGCGCGGCCTGGACCGCCACCAGGTCGACGTGGACGGCTACTGGAAGCGTGGCGTCGCCAACCACGACCACCACGAGGGCGAGCACGAGCACGCATGACGACCGCCACTGCGCCGCGCGCCGCGGCCGGGGCGAAGATCACCCCGCCCGGGCGGATCGGCACCGGCCGACGGCTGGCCTGGCTCCTCGGAGCACTGATGCTGCTGGCCCTGCTCGCCCTCGCGGGCATCGCGATCGGCGCCCGTTACATCCCGCCCGGCCAGGTCCTGCACGTCCTGTTCCACCACGAGCCCACGTCCGAGGACTGGATCGTGGTGCACCACGCGCGGATCCCGCGCACGCTGCTCGGCATCGCCGTCGGCGCCGCCCTCGGGGTCGCCGGCGCGATGATGCAGGCGCTCACCCGCAACCCGCTGGCCGACCCCGGCCTGCTCGGCGTCAACGGCGGCGCCGCCGCGGCCGTGGCGGCCGGGACGGCCCTGTTCGACCTGCGGAGCTTCCACTCCTACATCTGGTTCGCCCTGGCGGGCGCCGCCGTCGCGGCCCTGGTGGTGCAGATCCTCGGTGGCGGCGGCCGGGCCTCGGCGACCCCCGCGCGCCTCGCGCTGGCCGGAACCGCCGTCACCGCCGTGCTGACCGCCTTCGTCAACGGCCTGATCCTGCTCGATCCGCTGACCCTCAACCGGTTCCGGTTCTGGCAGGTCGGCACGCTGGCCGGCGTCGACTCCGCGGTGCTCGGCCAGGTGCTGCCGTTCCTGGCGGCCGGCGGAGCGCTCGCCCTGCTGCTGGGCCGTCCGCTGAACGCCCTCGCCCTCGGCGACGACGCCGGGCACGCGCTGGGCGCCCACCCGGCCCGCACCCGGGCGTTCAGCCTGGTCGCCGTCACGCTGCTGTGCGGCGCCGCCACCGCGGCGGTCGGCCCGATCGCCTTCGTCGGCCTGGCCGTTCCGCACCTCGCCCGCCACGTCTGCGGCCCGGACCAGCGCTGGATCATGCTGCTCTCGGCGGTCCTGGCCCCGGTGCTGCTGGTCGGCGCGGACATCCTCGGCCGGGTGCTCCTGCACCCGGCGGAGCTCCAGGCCGGCGTGGTCACCGCCTTCATCGGCGCGCCGCTCTTCATCGCCCTCGTCCGCGGCCGAAGGATCGCCCAACTGTGAACAGCCCCCTGACGGTCTCCCGGCCCGCCGCACCCGTCGTGACCGCACCGGACGGCCCCGCCGCCCGGCCCCCCGTCCCGCTGCGGGCGCTGCGGCTGCCCGGCGGGCGCTCGCTGCGCTGGCACCGCCGGGCGACGGTGGTCGGCGGGCTGCTGGTGCTCGCGCTGCTCGGCGTCTGCGCCTGGCTGCTGACGGCCGGTGACTACCCGCTGCCGGTCTCCGACGTGATCGACGTGCTCACCGGCGGCGGCGTCCGCGCGGACCGCTACATCGTCATGGAGGTGCGGCTGCCGCGGCTGCTGACCGCCCTCCTGGTGGGCGCCGCGCTCGGCCTGGCCGGCGCGCTCTTCCAGACGCTCGCCCGCAACCCGCTGGGCAGCCCGGACGTCATCGGCTTCACGGTCGGCTCGGCCACCGGGGCGCTGGCGGTGATCCTGGTGATCGGCGGCAGCGCCGCCACCGTCGCCTTCGGCGCCGTGGTGGGCGGGCTGGTCACCGCGTTCCTGGTCTACCTGCTGGCCCGGCGCGGCGGCACCCAGGGCTACCGGCTGGTGCTGGTCGGCATCGGGGTCAGCTCGCTGCTCTCCTCGCTCAACGCCTACCTGATCGCCCGGGCCTCGTTCAGCGACGCGCAGAGCGCGGCGGTCTGGCTGACCGGCAGTCTCAACGCCCGCGGCTGGGAGCACTGCGGGCCGATGGCGCTCGCGCTGGCAGTCCTGCTGCCGGCGGCGGTGCTGCTCGGCCGCCCGCTGCGGATGCTGGAGATGGGCGACGACGCGGCCTCCTCGCTCGGGGTGCGCACCGAGCGGGTGCGGATCTGGCTGGTGCTGATCGGCGTCGCGCTGACGGCCGCCGCCACCGCCGCGGCCGGCCCGGTCCCGTTCGTGGCGCTGATCGCCCCGCAGGCCGTCCGCCGGCTGACCCGGGCCACCGGCCCCAACCTGGTGGGCTCCGCGCTGCTGGGCGCGGTGCTGCTGGCCGTCAGCGACCTGGCGGCGCAGCGCCTGCTCGCCCCCACCCAGCTGCCGGTCGGTGTGTTCACCGGCGTGGTGGGCGGCTGCTACCTGGTCTGGCTGATCGCCGGTCAGTGGCGGGCCTCGCGCGGCTGACCCCGCACAGCCGAAGTCCCCGGGTCCGATCACGGACCCGGGGACTTCGGCTGTCCGGCGGCGGTCTCAGCCCTCCAGCGTCCTGAGGAAGACCAGGGAGCGGCGGGCCGGGTCCAGCCGGTCGGCCCAGGCCCGCGGTGCGAGCGCGGCCGGGATCTCCTCGAAGCCGTAACGGCGGAAGAGCGCTCCGCCGCCGGTGCTGGCGGTGACGAGGGTGCGCACCCCGTGCCGCCCGGCCTCGTCCAGCAGGGCGTCCAGGAGCTGCGAGCCGAGGCCCGCGCCGCGCAGGCCCTCGCGGACGCAGAAGTTGTGCACCAGCCCGGGGGCGGGGTGGGCCGGGAGCTCGGGGGCGAGCAGTCGCAGCGCCACGCAGCCGTCCGGTCCGGACGGGCCGTCGACCAGGAGGAAGCGGTCCTCCGGCGAGCGGTAGTCGGCCGGCCGGCGGCGGCGCAGCTCGCCCGAGACCATGGACGGCTCGGAGAGCGCGAAGAGCGCCGCCGCGTCGGCCGCCGTCGCCCGCCGTACCGGCAGGATTCCGGTGACGGTGCGGCTCACCTGGTCCTCGACCGGTGTCCGGGTGCCATCGGGACCACCAGCGGGGTACCGGTCTGCGGGTCCTCGATCACCTGGCAGGGCAGGTCGAAGACCTTCTCGACCAGCTCGGCGGTGACGATCTCGCCGGGCGGGCCCTGGGCCACCACCGCGCCGTCCCGCATGGCGATCAGGTGGCTGGCGTAGCGGGCGGCCTGGTTGAGGTCGTGGAGCACCGCGACGAGGGTGCGGTTCTGCTCCTCGTGCAGCCGGGCGCACAGGTCGAGGACCTCGACCTGGTGGGCGATGTCGAGGAAGGTGGTCGGCTCGTCGAGCAGCAGCAGCGGGGTCTGCTGGGCGATGGCCATCGCCAGCCAGACCCGCTGTCGCTGGCCGCCGGAGAGCTCGTCGACGAAGCGGGCGGCGAGGGTGTCGACGTTGGTGGCGGCCATCGACTCCGCGACCACCCGGTCGTCCTCCCTGGACCACTGCCGGAACAGCCCCTGGTGCGGGTAGCGCCCGCGGGAGACCAGGTCGGCCACGGTGATGCCGTCGGGTGCGGTGGAGCTCTGCGGGAGCAGGCCCAGCCGGCGGGCGAGTTCCTTCGAGGGCAGCGCGCTGATCTGCTCGCCGTCCAGCAGGACCCGGCCGGCGGCCGGCTTGAGCAGCCTGGCGAACGCCCGCAGCAGGGTGGACTTGCCGCAGGCGTTGGGGCCGACGATGACGGTGAAGGAGCCGTCCGGCACGCCGATCGACAGGTCGGTCGCGATGGCGCGGTCGCCGTAGCGCAGCGTCACGTGGTCGGCGTAGAGCCGCCCGGACTCCTCGGGCGCGGTCACGAGGCCTCCAGGAGCTGGTCGGTGGTCAGCACGACGGCGCACTTCTCGGCGGCCCAGCGCAGGCCCTCCAGGTGCTTCTCGGCGGAGAAGTCGGCGGTGGCGTCGGCCACCACGAAGGCCTGGATGTCGCGGCTCCAGGCGTCGGCCGCCGTCATCAGCACGCCGATGTGGGCGTAGACGCCGACCAGCACCAGTTGGTCGCGGCCGGACCGGGCCAGGATGTCGGCCAGTTCGGTGCGGGCGAAGGCGCTGTACTTCCACTTGAGCAGCAGGGTGTCGCCCTCGGCCGGGGCGACCGCCTCCGGGACGGCCTGCGCCCACGCGTCGGCGGGCAACCCGGGCCCCCAGAAGTCCAGTTGGAGGCCGCGCTGCTCGGGGGTCTGCCCACCGCGCTGGTGCGAGTAGACGACGGGCACGCCGTTCCCGCGGGCGTACTCCAGGACCTGGGCGGTCCGGGCGAGGGCCGGGGCCAGCGGCGGGCCCTCGGCGGGGAACGCGGACAGGAAGTAGTTCTGCAGGTCGTGGACGAGCAGGACGGCCCGGGCGGGGTCGACCCGCCACGGGACCTTGGGCGCGGGGAGCTGGTCGACCCGCGGGGGATCGTACGGGGCGATGGTGGGCAGAGCCATGGTGTCTGGACTTGCTCTCTTCCGGGGCGGAGCGTCAGGAGGTGGTGGTGCGGAGGTCCTTCTTGCTGACCTTGCCGATGCCGGTCTGCGGGAACTCGGTCACGAACTCGACCAGGTCGGGCACCTTGTAGTCGGCCAGGCCGCGGGCGCGCACGAAGGCCTTCAGCTCGACCACGCGCGGGCGGGGCGCCTCGGGGCGCAGGATCACGTAGGCCCGGCTGCGTTCGCCGAGGTGCTCGTCGGGCACGGCGACCACGGACACGTCGTGGACGGCCGGGTGGGCGAGCAGCACGTTCTCGACCTCCTCGGCGGCGACCTTCTCGCCGCCCCGGTTGATCTGGTCCTTGGCCCGGCCCTCGACCACCAGGTGGCCGGTGGGGGTCCGGCGGACCAGGTCGCCGGTGCGGTAGAAGCCGTCCCCGGTGAAGGCGGTGGCGTTGTGCTCGGGCGCGTTCCAGTAGCCGCGGATGGTGTACGGGCCGCGGGTGAGCAGGTGGCCGGTGGCGCCGTCGGGCAGGTCGCGGTCCTCGTCGTCGACCACCCGCACCTCGTCGGCGGGGGAGATCGGACGGCCCTGGGTGGTCAGCACGGTGTCCTGCGGGTCCTCGGGCCGGGTGTAGTTCACCAGGCCCTCGGCCATGCCGAAGACCTGCTGGAGGCCGCAGCCGAGCGCGGGACCGAGCCGGCGGGCGGCCTCCTCGCTGAGCTTGGCTCCGCCCACCTGGAGCAGGCGCAGGCTGGAGAGGTCCCGGCCGGCGCCGGGCGCCGCGTTGGCCCAGGCGAGGGCGAGCGGCGGGACGACGCCGGTCAGCGTGACCCGCTCGCTCTCGATCAGCGCCAGCGCGGTGGCCGGGCTGGGCTCGGGGGCGAGGACCACCCGGCCGCCGGCGTGGAAGACACCGAGGCTGCCGGGGGAGCTGAGCGGGAAGTTGTGCGCGGCGGGCAGCGCGCAGAGGTAGACGGTCTCCGCGCTCAGCTCGCAGATCGCGGCGGACTCGCGGACGCTGTACAGGTAGTCGAAGTGGTAGCGGGGGATCAGCTTGGGCAGGCCGGTGCTGCCGCCGGAGAGCTGGAGGAAGGCCAGGTCGGTGGCGGCGGGAGGGTCCTGGACCGGCGCGGGCTCGTCGGCGCGCAGGTCGTCCAGCGAGGTGTACGGCCCCGGGTCGCCGGCCACGAAGACCTCGGCGAGGGCGGGCACCGCGGCGGTGACCCGGCCGGCCATCTCCCGGTAGTCGAAGCCGGCGTGCCGGTCGGCCACGATCAGCGCGCGGGCCCCGGCGAACTCGCAGAAGTAGGAGATCTCGGCGTGCCGGTGGGCGGGCAGCGCCATCACCGGCACCACCCCGGCGCGCAGCGCGCCGATGAACACCTCGTAGAACTCGGCCACGTTGGGGAGCTGGAGGACGATCCGCTCGCCCCGGCGGATGCCCCGGGCCAGCAGCCCGGTGGCCATCCGGTCGGCCCGCCGGTCGAGTTCGGCGTAGCTCCACCGACGCTCCCCGTCGACGACCGCGATCTGCCCCGGCTGCTCGGCGGCGTGCCGGCGGACCATCTCGTCGAGCAGTTCGTCGGTCCAGTAGCCGGCCGCCCGGTAGCGGCGGACGTACTCCTCGGGCCAGTCGGTCACTTGTCGTCTCCCAGTCCGGCGGCGTGGAGAAAGGTGCGGAACTTCGCGCTGGTCTCGGCGAGTTCGTGCTCCGGTACGGAGCCCGAGACCACACCGGCGCCGGCGAACAGCCGCAGGCCGTCCCCGTCGGCCTCCGCGCAGCGGAGCGTGACGACCCATTCGCCGTCGCCGTCGGCGTCCCCCCAGCCGACCACCCCGGTGTAGAACCCGCGGTCGAAGGGCTCCAGCGTACCGATCAGCGCGCGGGCCCGGTCGGTCGGCGTCCCGCAGACCGCCGGCGTGGGGTGCAGGTCGAGCGCGAGGTCGAGCGCGCTGGTGGCGGGGTCGCGCAGGGTGCCGGTGACGACCGTGGACAGGTGCCACATCGCGGCGGTGCGGATCACCGACGGCCGCTCGGGCACGACCAGGTCGTAGCAGTGGGGTTCGAGCGCGCGCCGGACGGCGTCCACCACGAAGGCGTGCTCCGCGAGGTCCTTCGGCGACTCCAGCAGGGCGGCGGCGCGCCGCCGGTCCTCCACCGGGTCGTCGCTGCGCGCGGCCGAGCCGGCCAGCGGGTTGGAGGTCACGGCGGTGCCGCGCCGGGAGACCAGCAGCTCGGGGCTGGCGCCGACCAGGGTCGCGCTGCCCTCGCCGGGGACGGCGAAGGTGTAGCCGTGCGGGTCGCGGTGGATCAGCCGGCGGAGCATGGCCGGGAGGTCGGCGCCGCCGGGGGTGGACAGCTCCAGGGTCCGGGCGAGGACGACCTTGCTGAGTTCGCCGTCCGCGGCGAGGATCCGGACGGCGTCGGCGACGGCGTCCCGGTAGCCCTCGGGGGCCGGGACGGCACGGCTGGTCCAGACCGGGCCGGTGCGGTCCCCGGGCGCGAGCCGCAGCAGCGGGTCGTCGTGGACCGGCTGGGCCCACTGGGTCCGGTCGGGTATGAAGAGCGCGGCCGGGCGGCCGGGGGCGAAGGGGACGGCGCCGACCACGAGCGGGTCGGGCCGCTCCGGGGTGCGCGCCTCCCGCAGCAGGCGGGTGGCCTCGGCGGGATCGGTGACGGCCGCCCGGCTGCCCGTGGCGAGCAGCGTCCGTCTCGGACCGGCGAAGAACGCCCGGTCGGGCCCCGGGCGGTAGGCGGCCAGCAGGGCACCGCCGACGCGGTGGTCCGCGGTGGTGCCGCCGGTCTCGTTCACTGTGGTCATGCTGCTCCGTTCGGAAAGGCGGGATCGGCTCTGCCCGGTGGATCGTCCGACCGGTGGATCGAGTGCGGGGGAGAGGACGGCTCAGGCGCGCAGGGTGGCTCCGCCGTCGACGTAGAGGTCCTGCATGGTGATGTGCCGGGCCCGGTCGCCGGCCAGGAACACCACGGCCTCGGCGATGTCCTCGGGGTCGGCGATCCGGCCGAGGGGTATCCCGACCCGGTAGCTGGCCGGGTCGCCGTCGATGACGCGCTGTTCGGCGGCGTCGTCGCGCCACAGCGAGCGCTGCATCTCGGTGTCGGTCGAGCCGGGGGAGACCAGGTTGCAGCGGACGCCCGACCGGGCGAGCTCCAGGCCGAGGCAGCGGACGAACATCGCGGTGGCGGCCTTGGACGCGGCGTAGGCGGCCATCGTGGTGCGCGGCACCCCGGCGGCGTTGGAGCCGACGGTGACGATGCTGCCGGCGCCGCGCTCGGCCATCCGGCGTCCGACCGCCCGGCAGGTGTGGAACACCCCCGTGGTGTTGACGGCGAAGGTGGCTGCCCAGTCCTCGTCGGTGGTCTCCACGGCGAGGGCCGGGCGCAGGATCCCGGCGACGTTGACCAGGATGTCGATCGGGCCGACCGTGCGCTCCACGCGCTCGACCCCGGCCTCGACGGCGGCGGCGTCGGTGACGTCCAGCAGGCCGAGCCCGGGGCCGTCGGCCCGCCGGTCGGTGGCCACGACGTGGGCCCCGCGCTCGGTGAGCAGGCGGGCGACCGCGGCGCCGATGCCCTGGGCCGCGCCGGTGACGAGCGCGACGCGCCCGTCGAACTCCGCGGTGCGGTCGGGGCCGGCCGAGGCCCGGACTCCCGTGTCGGTGGCGGGCGGAGCGGGGACGTCCACGGGGGAAGTCGGCATGAGAGATCTCCGGGAGCGGGCAGGTCGGTCGAATGGGCTGAGCACCACAGTTCGGTAAGGCTAGCCTAACCATGTTTCCCTGGGGCGACCAGGGTGGGTGTGCCCCGGAGTGGTGTTCTCGGTGTCGCGATCAGGGGGGCCCCGCTGTCGGCCGACGGGCTGGTGCCCGGCCCTGACGCCCCCACCGGGCGCCCGATGTCCCGGATTCCCCCGACACTCCCCCGATCGCCGAGGGATCCTTGACGTGACTTCATAAGTTAGGCGAGGCTAACCTTATGTCGATCGGTTCCCCGTCGCGGGCCGGCCGGGGTGGCCGAGGCCCGTCCCGCGCCCCCGTGCGGACGCGCGCACGCCGATCGGCTGCTCCCCGGCGGCGGGTCCCACGACCCGCCGGCCGTGGCCGACCTCCGGGCCGGCGGCGGCTCCGCCCCGCATGTGCAACGGCTCCCGCCCGGGCCCGTGTCCCGGTGAAGATTGGCTGACCGGATGAATCCCTCCGCACCCGGGGCTGCTGGCACTGAGCAGCTTCCTCATGTCCCGCACCGGCCAGGCCGCCCGTCGACGCCTCGCGATCCAGGCGGAGCGCCGCGGGCTCCGGCTCTGGCACGTGATGGTGCTCTGCGCACTGGAGGAGGACGGCAGTCACTCCAAGGGCGAGCTGGCCGCCCGGCTGGAGATCGGCTCCAGCGACGTGATCAAGGTGGTCGACGACCTGGTCGGTGCCGGGTACGTCACGTGCACCCGCTCCTCGGCCGACCGCCGACGGGTGCACGTCGACCTCACCGCGCCGGGCCGGTCGGCGGCGGCCGGGATCAACTCGGACCGGGCCGCCGCCGACGACGAAGTCCTCGCCCCACTGTCCGGCGAGGAGCGGCTCCGGCTGTTCGACATGCTGAACCGGCTGAACGGCCACCTGGGGCAGGCCGAGGCCGGGCCCGACCGGCCCGCGCCCCGGCCCGAACCTCGGCCGGTCCGCGGGCACGCTCGGTGAGGTGTCGGCCCGTCAGCAGCTGCACCCCCACTCGGGCGTCCGGGGCGTGTCGGGAAGGGCGGTGGCGCGGAGCGCCCCGGCGGGCGCGGGGTGGACGGTGCGGCCGGCCTTGATGGTCTCGACGACGGTGATGTCCTTGATCTCCTCGGGGTCGACGGCCAGCGGGCTGGCGCTGAGGATCACCAGGTCCGCGAGCTTGCCGACCTCGATGGTGCCCTTGCGGTCCTCCTCGAAGTACTGGCGGGCCGCGTTGACGGTGATCGCGCGCACGGCGTCCAGGGCGTCGACGCACTGCTCGGGGCCGACCACCACGCCCTCGGTCCGGCTGCGCCGGGTCACCTGGCTGGACAGGATGGCGATCGAGTTGGGCAGCGCCACCGGGGCGTCGTGGTGCGAGGTGTAGGCGAGGCCCTCGTCCAGCGCCCAGCGGGCCGGCGAGATGGTCGCGGCCCGCTCCTCCCCGAGGACGGTGCCCCGGTACCAGTCGCCCCAGTAGTAGGTGTGCATGGAGAAGAAGGACGGGATGACGCCCAGCCGGGCGAACTCCCGGACCTGGTCCCGGCGGGCGGTCTGCGCGTGGATCGCCACCGTCCGCCGGTCGGCGGGCCCGGTCAGCTCGGTGGCGCCCTCGACCGCCCTGAGGAACTGGTCGATCGCGGCGTCCCCGTTGACGTGGGCGAGCACCTGCCAGCCCCGGGCGTAGGCGGTGCCGACCTGCTTCAGGACGGTGCTGTCGTCCTCGATCGCGGGGTAGCCGCGGTAGTCGTCGGGCAGTCCGGCCGGCGGGGTCAGGTACGGCTCGGTGAGCCAGGCGGTGCGGCCCTGCGGCGAGCCGTCCAGGACCAGCTTCACACCGGCCGCGCGCACCCCGTCGACGTACTCCCGGCTCGCGCCGACCGGGTCGTCCTCCGGGGCGTCGGCGAGCAGGTCGGCCTTGACGTAGGCGACCACGTCGATCTTGAACGGCACGGCGGCGGCGGTGTCCCGCAGCGCCTTGAGGTTGGCCGGGCTGGTGCCGCCCTCCTGCACGGTGGTGAAGCCGAACCGCGCCGCCGACTCCGCGCCCTCGATGAACAGGGCCAGCAGCGCGGCCTCGGGCAGGCCCGCCATCGCCAGCTCCGAGGCGGGATTGAAGGCCTTCTCCTCCAGCACCCCGTCGGGCTCGCCGTAGGAGGGCGGTACCGCGAGCTCCCGGCGGCGGATGACCCCGCCCTCCGGGTCCGGCGTGGCGGCGCCGTACCCCAGGCGCTCCAGGCCCAGGCTGTTCACCGCGCCCAGGTGGAAGGACTGGTGGATGGCCAGCACCGGGCGGCTGGTGGAGACCTCGTCGAGGTCGTCACGGGTCGGGTGGACGCCCTCGGCGAGCATCGCGTCGTCGTAGCCGAAGCCGATGATCCAGTCGGAGTCCCGGCCCACCGGGCCCTCCGCCCAGGCCCGCAGCTTCTCCTTCAGCGTGGCGAGGTCGGCGACGTCCCCGTCGGGCTCGGCCAGCAGGTCGGCGATGGTCGCCTGCAGCCCGATCCCGCCCAGGTGCCCGTGCGCGTCGACGAACCCCGGCAGCAGCGCCCCTCCCGCGAGGTCGCGCAGCCGCGTCCGAGGCCCCCGCCAGCCGTCGACCGCTTCGTCGAGGCCGCCGACGAAGACGATGAGCCCGTCCTTGACCGCGACGGCCTCCGGCGCCGGCCCGTCGGCGACGGTCACGATGTCGCCGCCGTGGAAGATGAGGTCGGCCTGCTCGGCCATGCTGCTGCCCCTTGGGTGGATGCGAATGGTGACCGGGCCACTACCCCACGTGATCGTTCGTCAACCCTCCACCGGATCGCCCGCTCCGCGGTCCTGCGGCGAGCCGCCCGCCCGGCACGTCGCCCCGAGCCGGGCGGGGAACGGCCGACCGCGCACCTCGCGGTCCGGGCCGGCCACGCGGTCTGCCGGGGCCCTTCGGCGCGGGGAAGCCCGGGTGCCGCCCGCCCGCCCGGCGGCGCTCTTGCCAGGAACCGGGGAACGGCGTGGCCGGGAGGCCCGCACCGTCGTCTCCTGAGCCACCGGCGGCCCGGTCGGTGGCCGCCCCACCGGCAGCCCGCCGCTTCGTCCGCTGCCCGGGCCGCCCGGGGCCCGGACGCCCGGCATGTGCGAGGACCCGCGGCGCACTGGCATGATCGCCGCATGGCAGAACGCATCATCGGCGCTTGTGACGGCGCTTCGAAGGGCAACCCCGGTCCGGCCGCCTGGGCCTGGGTCATCGCCGACGCCGACGGCCGGCCGCAGCGCTGGGAGGCCGGGCCGCTCGGCCGCGCGACCAACAACGTCGCCGAACTGACCGCGCTGAAGGAGCTGCTGGGCGCGGTCCGGCCGGGAGTGCCGCTGGAGGTCCGGATGGACTCCCAGTACGCGATGAAGGCGGTCACCCAGTGGCTGCCCGGCTGGCGCCGGAAGGGCTGGAAGACCGCCGCCGGGACTCCGGTCGCCAACAAGGACCTGATCGTGGCGATCGACGCGCTGCTGGCCGGGCGCGACGTCGAGTTCGTCTACGTCCCCGCGCACCAGGTCGACGGCGATCCGCTGAACGCCGTCGCCGACCGGGCGGCGAGCGACGCGGCGGTGGCCCAGCAGCCGGCGAGCGGCACCTCCGTCGACGCGCCGCTGCCCGCCCCCCGCGCGGACGCCGCACCGACGGCCGGGCCTCGGCAGGCCGGGGCCCCGGCCGCCAAGCGGACCGGCGGCCGCGCGGGCGCCAAGTCCGCCGGGGGCCGGACCAAGGCCAAGTTCCCCGGCTCCTGCCGCTGCGGCCGCCCGTACGCCGTCGGCGACCCGATCGCCAAGAACCCGGACGGCTGGGGCCACCCCGACTGCGCCCAGGCCGCCGAGGCCGGCACCCGCTCCACCTGAGCCGTCCCGGTCCGCCCGGCCTGCCCGGGCGGACCGCGGGTCGGGCGGTCAGCCCCGGTCCGACCCCTTGCGGGAGTTCAGCAGCAGCGGTAGCAGCGAGAGCACCACGACGCCGCCCACCAGCAGCCACAGGTAGCTCTCGATCCCGGGGACGGCGGCGCCCAGCCAGTACCCCATCAGCACCAGGCTCTGCGACCAGAGCACACCGCCGACGATCTGCCACACGGTGAAGGTCCGGGTGGGCACGTCCAGCATGCCCGCCAGCGGACTGAGCACGGTCCGGACCAGCGGCACGAAGCGGCCCAGGACGATCGCCTTCCGGTAGCCGTAGCGGCGCAGCAGCGCCTCCCCCCGGGCCGCCGCCGACTTCAGCCGCCCGCTGCGGCTGCGGGCCAGCGCCGGCCGGCCGCCGTGGCGCCCGAGCAGGAAGCCCACCTGGGCCCCGGCCACCGCCCCCACCGCGGCGCAGAGCATCACCTGCCAGAGCGACAGGTGGGGCCCGGAGCGGCTGCCTGCGGCGCAGAGCACCCCGGCGGGCAGCAGCAGGGTGTCACCGGGGAGGAAGAACCCCACCACCAGCAGTCCCGACTCGGCGAACACCACCACCAGCACGGCCAGCGCGCCGAAGGCGGCGAGCAGGGAGTCCCCGCTCGTCGGGTCGACGGCCAGCAGCACGCCGCTCACCCGGTCCCGGCCGCGGCCGTCCGCCGGTCCGGGTGTCGTCCTGCGGGAGAACTGGGCACGTGGTGAACCGTACTCGCGCGCCCGCGCCACCCGCCACAGCAAGCGGTGCGCGGCCCGGCGGGGCCCGCCGTCCGGCCGCCGCCGGCGAGGGTGAGTTGCCCGCCTGTGCACCGGGCCGACATGCGCGGGACGCCCGGAGGTCACGCGGATCGAGTGGGATCGGCCCGGCTCTCCCGTTCCCGAGCGACCCCTGGACCCCCCATGCGACGCACCCTCACCTCCACCGTGGCGCTGGCCGCGTCCGCGCTGCTGTCCCTGGCCGTGGCCGTCCCCGCCCAGGCGCACGGCGGCCCAGCGGCGGGCCCGGCCTTCGGCACGCCGGCCGGCGCCACCACCAAGGCGCCCTACCGGCCGCTGCAGAGCGTCCGGAGCCTGCAGCAGGCACCGGCCGGCTACACCGCGGTCCTCACCCAGACCGTCTCCCGGCACGGCGCCCGCGCGCTCAGCGACAGCGAGGACGGCGACCTCCTGGTGAAGCTCTGGCAGCAGGCCGCCGACGAGGGTGCGCTGACCCGGGTGGGCAAGGGCTTCGGCCCGGACGTGCGGGCGCTGCTCGACGCCAACGCGAAGGTGGGCTACGGGGCGCTGACCGGGCAGGGCCGGCGGGCGCTCCAGGACACGGCCGAGCGGATGGAGCAGCGGCTCCCCGGCCTCTTCCGGCGGATCGCCGCCGGGGCCGACGACCCGGCGGGCCCGGACCGGATCGACGTGGTCAGCTCCGGCCAGCCCCGGGCGGTCGACTCGGGCACCGAGTTCACCAAGGGCCTGCTGGCGGCCGAGCCGGCGCTGGCGAAGGCCGTCGACCCGGCCCGGACCGACACCGACCTGCTCTACTTCCACAAGTCCGCCGTGAACAAGGACTACACCGACTACGTCAAGAAGGACCCGCGGCTGGCGGCCACCCTCGCGGCGGTCAGGGACCAGCCGCGCAGCCACCGGGCGGCCCGGAAGGTGCTGGGCCGGATCTTCACCGGGCCGTTCGTCGACCGCCTCGCGGCCGGCGGCTACCCCTTCGCCGGGAACGAGGTCGACGCGGCCCAGGCCGTCTTCAACCTGTACAGCGTCACCGCCGACCTCACCGACGAGGGCGACTGGCACCTGGGCCGCTACATCGGCTCCGAGGAGGCCGCCTGGTTCGGCTACCTCGACAACGCCGAGGAGTACTACACCAAGGGCCCGGGCTTCGCCGGTCAGGACATCACCTACAAGATGGCCGGAGTGCTCCTCGACGACCTGTTCCGCAAGGCCGAGAACCGCCGGGCGGGCACCGGCGGTCCGGCCGCCGAGCTGCGCTTCACCCACGCCGAGGAGATCATCCCGCTCGCCGCGCTGATGCGGCTGCCCGGCAGCACGACCCAGGTCACCGAGGCGTCCCCGTACACCTACGCGCGCAACGCCTGGCGCGGCGCGACGGTGGCCCCGATGGGCGCGAACATCCAGTGGGACCTCTTCCGCAAGGGCGACGACTACCTGGTCCGGATGCTGTACAACGAGCAGCAGACGGCCTTCCGGCCGGGCTGCGCGCCGGTCTCGAAGGGCAGCTACTTCTACGACCTGGACGAGCTGGAGCGCTGCTTCGGCCGGACCGCGTAGCGGACGGGGCACCCGGGCGGCCGGTGGCCGCGGGCCCGGTGGCACGGAGGGTCAGTCCCGTGTGCTGTACTACGCGTTCACCGATTCCCCACAGCCCCTCAGGAGTGACCCGCCGGATGAGTGCCACCTGCCCGCAGTGCGAGGCGTCCGACCGGTCCGTCCCGGTGTCGCGGGCTCTCGCGGACACCACGGAGCCGCTCGAGGAGCCGGTTCGCGCGCTGCTCGCCCCGCCGCCCGAGCCGAAGCCGGCCCGGGAGCTGAGCGGCGGCGCGATCGCGCTGTCCGCCCTGGCGGCGATCTTCGCCGTGGTCGGGATCCTCTCGCTGGTCCGCGACCGGGAGGACCTCTCCGGGTACGACGCGGCCTACCGGGCGGGCTACCTGGCCGGTCCGTTCGTCCTCCCGCTGATCCTGCTGGCGGCCGCCGCGATCGTGGAGCTCGTCGCGCGCTCCCGCCGCCGGCCCGGCTCCGGGTCCCCCGAGGAGGCGGCGCACCGGCAACCGCACGCCCGGGTGTGGCAGGCCGGGTGGCTGTGCCGGCGGTGCCGGGTCGCGTTCTTCCCCGAGGCGTCGATCCGCCCGGGATTCCCCGCCTCGCCGGCGATCCCGCTGGAGCAGTTCCCGCACTGGGTGATGACCGCCGCCGAGCGGGCCTTCGGCGCGCAGGCCCGGCCCGTGGCGGGCTGACACCGTCCGGGCGGGTCCTCCGCCGGTGCCCGGTACGGCCGGTGGCGGCGCCGGGGCCGGGGGAGGAGGATGGCCACGCCGAGGAGGTGTGGCCGAGTGGTGGACGAACAGGGCATCCCTACGGGCGCGGTGAGCGGCGCGGTGGGGGCCGGCAACGGCCCGGCGCTGCGCCTGGAGGAGGTCGCGCGGGAGGGGCCGGGCGCCCGGCAACCCGCGCTGAGCGTGGCCGACGCCCGTACCGGGCGCAGCACCGGGATCCCGCCCGGGCGGCGGATGCTGCTGCGGGTCGGTGTCCGGCTGGGCTGCGCCGGCGGCCGGATCGGGGCGGGGGACCTGCGGGCCGCGCTGGTCGGTGACGTCCTGCAGAGGGTCGCCGAGATCGAGGGCCTCCAGGTGGTGCGGGTCCTCGCCGTGCCGGAGGGCGCCGCCGCCGACTTCGGGCGTGCCGCCGCCGCTCTCGGTGTCCACCCGCCGGTCGCCGTCGTCGCCTCCGGTGATCCGGACGGTCCGCTGGGCGGCCCGCCGGACGTCCAGGTCCTGGCGGCGGACGCCGAGCGGGCGGGCGGGGCGGGCGTCTGGCTCGGGGTCGGCCCCGCCGGGCCGGACCGGGGCGGCGAGCTGGCGGCCGGTCTCGGCTCCGGCGCCGTCGACGCCTCCGCGCTGCGGCTGGCCCTGCTCGCCCGCCCGTACCGCGAGCCGGTCGTGGCGGGTCCGCGTGAGCTGGCCGAGGCGGCGGGCACGCTGCGGGACTGGCGGCGGCAGGTCGCCTACTGGGCCTGGGGGCCCTCGAAGCCCGTGCCGGACGAGATCCGGCGGGAGGCCGCGGCCGCGTTCACCGGGGACCTCGACACCCCTGCGGTGCTCGCCCTGCTGCACCGCGTCGGGGCGGCCTCCGGGCTCGCGGACGGGGCCCGCTTCGAGACCTTCGCCGCCCTGGACCGGGTGCTGGGGCTGGAACTCACCCGCGACGTCGGCCGCGGCTGACCGGTCCGCCCTCCCGCCACCGACGCGCCGTCAGCCCCCTTGAGCCCTGGGCGCGGCGGACGGCGGCGGCCTCGCCCCGGGCGGGCACCGGCGCCGCCGCCGACGCCCTCGGCCGTGGACGCCGCCCGGCCGGGGATCAGGCCTGCGGCCGGGGTGTGACCAGGGTGCCGTTGATGACGGTGCGCAGGATCCAGGCCAGCCGCTGCTCGGGCGTGCCGGAGAGGAGGTCCGCGCCGAGCGCGGTGATGCGCGGGTGGTCGGCCGCGGTGGTCGCCCGGAGCGCGTCGGCCAGCGCGCCCTGCTCCGCCTCGGCGCGGGCGTCCTGGTCGCGGCCGGCCTGCTCGGCGGCGATCGCGGTGGCCGCCAGGAGCAGGACGTCGACGCCCCAGGCGGCCTGGCCGTCGGGGACGTCCCCTTCGTGCAGCAGGGCGAGGACGGCCTCGACGAGCGCGAGGTAGTTCGGCCCCGAGGGGCGGGCCAGCAGGGCCGAGTGCGCCAGGCTGGGGTGCTGGAACAGGACGTGCGTGTACGAGCCGAGGACGGCGGCAAGGCGCTCGCGCCAGTCGCCCGGCGCGCTCAGCGGCCCGAGGTCGACGGCGCCCAGCAGCTCCTCCAGGATCGCCGCGTGCAGCTCGGCGGTGTTGGCCAGGTAGACGTACAGCGACGCCGGGCCGGTGTCGAGCTCCTGGGCGAGCCGGCGCATGGTGACGCGCGGAAGGCCCTCGGCCCGCATGATGCGGACGGCCGTGTCGACGATGCCCTCGTAGGTGAGCGCGGGCTTGGCGGGCCGCTCGCGGCGGCTCCGGGGGGCGGGGGAGCGTGACGTCACGCCGTCGAGCCTAACGATCGCGTTCGGGACGAACAAGATCGGCGCCCCGACGAACACTTTGGCAGCCAGACGAAACTTCGACACCCAGGCGAACATGTTCGTTAAGACCTTGTTCCTGACGAACATGTTCGTTACGTTGGAGAAGGAGGGCGCGCCGCCCGCTCGTCCCGAGCCGCCGGCCCGACCGCCCCCACCCGCGACCCCACGCCCCCACCCGCCCGAGGAGCACGCCATGACCACCACCCACCACCCCCTCGCGATCGTCGGCGCCGGCCTCGGCGGTCTGACCCTGGCCCGCGTCCTCCAGGTGCACGGCATCGCCGCGACCGTCTTCGACCTGGAGCCCTCCCGGGAGGCCCGCACGCAGGGCGGCATGCTCGACATCCACGGCGACACGGGCCAGCGTGCGCTCCGCGCGGCCGGCCTGTACGAGCCCTTCCTCGGTCTCGTCCACCCGGGCGGCCAGGCCATGCGGATCGTCGCCCCGGACGGCGCCGTCCGCCACACCGAGGAGGACGACGGCAGTGGCGACCGCCCCGAGGTGGACCGCGGCCGGCTGCGCGACCTGCTGCTCGACTCCCTCGCGCCCGGCACCGTCCACTGGGGGCGGAAGGCGACCGGCGCCCGCCCGCTCGGCGACGGCCGTCACGAGCTGCGCTTCCAGGATGGTTCGGCCGTCACCACCGACCTGCTGGTCGGTGCGGACGGCGCCTGGTCCCGGATCCGCCCGCTGCTCTCCGCGGCGACGCCGGCCTACACCGGCGTCTCCTTCGTCGAGGCCGACCTGCACGAGGCGGACACCCGTCACCCGGCCGCGGCGGCCCTGATCGGCGGGGGCTTCTTCTTCTCCCTCGGGGAGGGCAGGGGCTTCCTGGCCCACCGGGAGGGCGACGGCAGTCTGCACGTCTACACCGCCCTCAAGGTCGCCGAGGGGTGGCTGGACAGCGTCGACCTGGCCGACACCGCCGCCGCCAAGGACGCCGTCCTGGCCCACTTCGACGGCTGGCACGAGAGCCTGCGGGCGCTGGTGGGGGAGGCCGACGGCGCGCTGGTCGGGCGGCGCATCCATGCCCTGCCGATCGGCCACCGCTGGGAGCGGACCCCCGGTGTGACCCTGCTGGGCGACGCCGCGCACCTGATGTCCCCGTTCGCGGGGGAGGGCGCCAATCTCGCGATGCTCGACGGGGCCGAACTCGGCCTGGCCCTCGCCGCCCACCCGGGCGACGTCGAGGCCGCCCTGCGGGCCTACGAGGAGCCGATGTTCCCGCGCGGCGCGGCCTCGGCCGCCGAGTCCGCCGCGAGCCTGGCGCAGATGTTCGGCGAGCGCGCGCTGGAGGGCCTGCTGGAGCGGTTCGCCGCCACCGGTTGATCGCCCGCCGGTCCGGGCTCCTCGCGCTCGCGGCCCTACGCGGGGGCGACGGCCCGTTCCAGCAGGCCGTGCAGCAGCTGCCTCTCCTGTGCGGTGAGGCTGCCCAACGGCGAGCCCTCGGTGAGGAGTTCGAGGAGCCGTTCGCGCAGCGCGGTGCCCTCGGCGGTGAGCACGAGCTGCTTGGCGCGGCGGTCGGTGGGGTGCGGGTGCCGCTCGATCAGCTGCTGCTTCTCCAGCTTGTCGACGACGAAGGTGGTGTTGGAGGGCTCGCAGCTCATGCGCTCGGCGAGCTCGCGCATGGTCATCGGCCCGCTCATCTCCCGCAGCGCGGCCGCCTGGGAGGGGGTGAGCCCGAGGGTCGCCGCGCGCACGCGCACGTGCTCGACGATCCGCTGGTTCAGCCCGTTCACCAGGCCGCACAGCTGTCGCACGGCGATGGCCTGCGGCTCGGAGAACGTCGTCATGGCGCCCACTCTAGCAGTTCGTCAAGCCGACATAATTGCAGCTTGAATGATTCGAACTTGATGCTTATGGTGGCGTCGACGGCGCCGGGACCCCGGCGCCGAACTGACGACGACACACGGGAGAGAACTCATGGCCGACATGACGGCGGATCAGGGCGAGCGATTGCGCCGGCCGGCGGGGGTCCGCTCGATACGGCTGGGCGACACCACGGTGTCGTACGTGCCGGACGGTGATGTGCGGCTGCGCCCCCTGGACGTGCTCCCGGACAGCACCGGCGAGGTGTGGGCCGCGCACCCGGAGTACCTGGACGCCGGGGGCCACCTGGTCGGGAGCGTCGGCAGCCTGCTGGTGGAGCACGGCGACCGCGCGCTGCTGATCGACGCGGGCTTCGGCCCCCGGTCGCACGCCGCGCCGGCCGGGCCCCTCGCCACGATCCGCGGCGGCGCGCTCCCGGACGGCCTGGCCCGGCTCGGCCGCGCCCCCGAGGACATCGAGGCGGTGGCCTTCACCCACCTCCACGCCGACCACCTCGGCTGGGCCGCCCTCCCCGCCCCCGGCGGGGACCGGCCGCTGTTCGCCCACGCCGACTACCTGGTCTCCGCGCCGGAGTGGGAGCAGCGGGACCTCGCGGACGAGCAGGTCGCGGCCCTGGCCCCGCGCGTCCGGACGATCGCGGACGGGCAGGAGGTCTTCCCGGGCGTCCGCGTGCGGATCCTCCCCGGGCACACCCTCGGGCACGCCGAGTACGTCATCACCGGGGGCGGCCGGCGGCTGATCGCCTTCGGCGACACCGCGCACTCGCCGATCCAGATCGACCACCCGGACTGGTCCTCGGGCTTCGACCACGACCTGACCCGGACCGCCGAGCACCGCCGCCGACTGGTCGCCGAGCTGGCGGAGCCCGGCACGTTCGGCTTCGGCGTGCACTTCGCCGACGTGGTGTTCGGCCACGTCCGGCAGGGCGGGTCCGGTCCGGCCTGGCAGCCGCTGGACGCCTGACCCGACGGGCCGGTCAGCCGGCCTGCCAGCCGTGTTCGAGGAGGTCGAAGGCGGCGTCCAGGGCCCGCGCCGGGTCCGCCGAGTCGCGGGCGAGCGCCGAGGCTTCGAGGGTGAACCGGGCCAGCGCGGCGCAGCGCGGGTCGTCGGGCTCGGCGCCGGTCGCGTCGGCGACGGCGCGGGCCAGGGCGTCCTGGTGGCGCGTCCACATCCGGCGGGCGTACTCGCTCAGCGCGGGGGTGTCGCGGACGAGGTCCGCGAAGGCGCGGAACCGGGGGTCGGCGTCCGGGGCGCGCAGCTGGGCGTCCTCGACGTACGCGCGCAGCGCACCGGGGACGGAACGGTCCGGCGCCCGGTCCCGCACGGCCGCCACCAGGTCGGCCTCCCGGTCGGTCTCCTGGTCGAAGACCAGGGCCTCCTTGCTGGGGAAGTGCTTCAGCAGCGTCGTCGTCGACACGTCCGCGGCCTCGGCGACGTC
Source organism: Kitasatospora sp. NPDC059973 (assembly GCF_042737525.1). NCBI lineage: Bacteria > Bacillati > Actinomycetota > Actinomycetes > Kitasatosporales > Streptomycetaceae > Kitasatospora > Kitasatospora sp. NPDC059973. The sequence goes on from NZ_JBHWUI010000027.1 coordinate 61,832, forward strand.
CCGGACGGTCACCCGGTCGTAGCCGTGTTCGGTGAAGAGGCGGAGGGCGGCGTCCGCGAGGGCCTGGCGGGTGGCGGCCTTCTTGCGTTCGCGGCGTCCGACGGTGGCATCCATACCGGCATCGTACCGGAAGGTGTGCGAGACAAAAAGTTGTGTCATTGCACTTTTGTACTCGGTGTGCTTTTGTGAGGGTGCGGCCGGTGAGCCGGGGCCCCGGCCCGGCCGCACCTCCCGCCCGCCCGCCACCGCGTGGCCCGTCGGGAGCACCGTCCGGTCCACCGCCCCGCATCGCGCCACCCAGCAGGAAGGCCACTCCCATGTCCACCAGCACGTCCCGCATCGCCATCGTCGGCGCCGGTCCCGGCGGCCTGATCTGCGCCCGCGTCCTCCAGCGCCACGGCGTCCCCGTCACCGTCTACGACCTCGACTCCTCCCGCACCGCCCGTGACCAGGGCGGCAGCCTCGACATGCACCCCGACTCCGGCCGGCGCGCCCTGGCCGAGGCCGGAGTGCTGGACGCCTTCCTCGCACTGGCCCGCCCCGAGGGCCGGCAGATGCGGGTGGTCGGCCGCGCCGGGGCCGTCCTCTTCGACGCCCTCGGTCCGGAGGACGACGAGGAGGGAAGCCCCGAGATCGACCGAGGTCAACTGCGCGAGCTGCTCCTCGATTCCCTCGCACCGGGCACCGTGCGGTGGGGGCACCGGCTGGAGAGCGCCGAACCGCTCGGCGACGGTACCCACCGGCTGCGCTTCGCCAACGGCGCCACCGCCGAGACGGACCTCCTGGTCGGAGCCGACGGCGCGTGGTCCACGGTCCGCGCACTCGTGTCGCCCGCCCGGCCCGGCTACACCGGCGTCACCTTCGTCGAGACCGGCCTGGACGACGCCGACGCCCGCCACCCCCGGCTCGCCGCCCTCACCGGCGACGGCACCATGATGGCCCTCGACGACAACCGGGGGATCATCGCCCAGCGCAACAGCGGCGGCCACATCCGGGTCTACGCCGGGCTGCGCACCGACGAGGCCTGGCACCGTCGGGCCGGCCTCGACCTGACCGACACCGCCGCCGTCCGGGCCGCGCTGGTCGGGGAGTTCGACGGTTGGAGCGGTGACCTGCTCGGCCTGGTGACCGACGGCGACACCGGCTACGTCAACCGGCCCCTGTACGCGCTGCCGGTGCCGCACAGCTGGCCGCACACCCCCGGCGTCACCCTGCTGGGCGACGCCGCCCACCTGATGTCCCCCTTCTCCGGCATGGGCGCCAACCTCGCCATGCTGGACGGCGCCGACCTCGCCCGCGCCGTCCTGGACCACCCGACCGTCGACGGCGCCGTCACCGCGTACGAGCGCGTCCTGCTGCCCCGTTCCGCCGCGGCCGCCGCCGACGCGGCGGAGGGCATCGAGGGCGCCTTCGCCCCCGACAGTGCCGAGCAGCTCCTGGCCCACTGGGGGGACCACCAATGACGGCCGGTGCGTCGCGGGAAGGCCCGCCCGCCCCCGGATCCGGCGACGGCCGCCGTTCGGGCGGCGGCCCCGACGGCCCGGTGAACCGGATCAGCCGGGCGCGCCCCGTGCGGTGTCCGCCGCCACCGGTTCGGGGGAGGCCGCCGAACGTGACATCGTGTGCGTGAAGCCGTCAACCGGCAGCACCCTTCCAGGAGGTCCCGTATGAGCAGCGAATCAACGTCGTCCGACCACGCCGAGAACACCGAGAAGGCCACGGGCGCGGAGGCCGACCAGGCCGCCGCGGCGCCCGCCACGCAGGACGACGTCAAGGCCCGGTTCCTGGCCGCGCTGGAGCGCAAGCACGGCACCAAGGGCGGCGCCGCGTCCGGCGGCCCGAACGGCGACTCGAAGATCCACGGCGCCCACGCCGCGGCCGGCGGCAAGCGCAACTTCCGCCGCAAGAGCGGTGGCTGAGCACTCGACCGCTCGGGCGGCGCCGGATCCGGCGCCGCCCGGTCCACCTGGCGTCTGCGCCGCCCGGTCCCTCGCGGGGCGGGCGGCGGAGCCGTTCACCCGGGCCACGGTCCGCGGGCCGGTCGGGCAGGTCGGGCCGGCCCGGCCGGTCAGGCGGGCAGGGAGGCCAGCCAGTCGGTCAGGAGCCGGTTGACCTCGTCCGGTCGTTCCTGCTGGATCCAGTGCCCGCAGCCGTCGAGGACGTGGCAGGAGAGCAGACCGGGAAGCGTGACGGGGTAGGCCGCGATCGCCTCGGCCAGCCAGGTGGTGGAGGCGTCCAGGGCGCCGCCGGCGAACAGCGAGGGCTGGGTGATCGGGGCGCCGTCGAAGCGGGCGAGGTCCTCCCAGTCCCGGTCCATGCTGCGGTACCGGGCCAGCGCCCCGCGCAGGCCGGTCCGCTCGAACTCACCGGCGTAGAAGTCGAGGTCCTCCGCACTGAGCCAGCCGGGCAGCCGGCCGGCGGGGAACCGGTCGCGCAGCGTCCCGCCCGGGCCGACGAAGTGCGGGTCGGGTGCGCCCGGGGCCGGCATGGTGTCGGCGGACAGCGCCGCGTAGAAGCCCGCGAGCCAGCCGCGCACGTCGGGTTCGATCTCGGCCTCGGCGCGGCCCGGCTCCTGGAAGTAGGCGACGTAGAACTCCTCGTCGCCGCCCATCCCCGCGAAGGCCTCGCTGGGGCGCGGCCCCCCGCGCGGCAGGTACGGGACGCTCAGCAGTCCGACCGCACGGAACACGTCCGGCCTGACCAGGGCGGAGTCGGCGGCGATGGTCGCCCCCCAGTCGTGCCCGACGATCACCGCGGACCGCTCGCCCAAGGCGTGCACCACCGCGACGTTGTCCTCGACGAGGTCGAGCATCCGGTACGCGGCCGGGTCCTCGGGTGCGGTGGAGCGCCCGTACCCCCGGACGTCGACGGCGACCGCGCGGTACCCGGCCGCGGCCAGCGCGGGCAACTGGCGGCGCCAGGAGTACCAGGACTCCGGGAACCCGTGCACCAGCAGGACCAGCGGCCCGCTGCCCTGTTCCACCAGGTGGATCCGGCCGCCGGGGGTGGGGACCAGCCGGTGGGTGGCGCCCGCGAGGTGGGGTGACATGCGTCCTCCTGACGATTCGGTCGGCCGGGCGCGGGGTGGCGCTCCGGCGCACGCTGTCTCGCCGCCGATCATGGTGCGCCCGGTCGGCTCCGGGCGAGGGCTGTTGCCGGTTCGGCAAACCGCCCGGCCGGGCCCCGGCTCGCGTGCTTCCGGTTGCCCGCGCTCCCCGCTACCGCGCCGCGAACGGGCGGCCGGGGCCGAAGGCCAGGGCGGCGAAGCGCTCGCCGATGCGGCGGTGCGCGGCGGTGTCCGGGTGGAGCGCGTCGGGCAGCGGCAGCTCGGCGAAGTCCGCCTCGCCGTACAGCTCGCGGCCGTCGAGGTGGTGCAGGTTCGGGTCCTGGGCGGAGCGCTGCCGGACGATGCGGGCCAGCTCCTCCCGGATGACGCGCAGGGTGAGCCTCCCGCCCGCCCGCTCCGCCGGGTCGCCGGTGGCCAGGAACCGCAGGCGCCCGGTGGCGAGGGCGGTGAGGTCCGGGGCGCTGGGGCCGGGGGTGTCCTCGTGGATGGGGCAGAGGATGGACGAGACCACCAGCAGCGGCGCTTCCGGGTGCCCCTCGCGGATGGTGTCGAGGAAGCCGTGGACGGCCGGGGTGAAGGCGCGCAGCCGCATCAGGTCGGTGTTGACGAGGTTGATGCCGATCTTGACGCTGATCAGGTCGGCGGGGGTGTCGCGCATGGTGCGGGCGGTGAACGGGTCGAGCAGGGCGCTGCCGCCCAGGCCCAGGTTGACCAGCTCCGCGCCGCCGAGCGCGGCGGCGAGCGCCGGCCAGGTCGTGCTGGGGCTCGCGGTGTCGGACCCCTGGCTGATCGAACTCCCGTGGTGCAGCCAGACCTTGCGGCCCCGGTCGGCCGGGTGCTGCTCGACGGGGGCGTCCGTGCGCAGCGCCACCAGTTCGGTGGTCTCGTTGTGCGGCAGCCAGATCTCGACGTCCTTGACGCCCTCGGGCAGTGCGGGGAACCGGGCGGTGCCGACCGGCCCGGGCCGGGTCCGCGCGGATCCGGTGGCCAGGTCGACGGTCAGGGTGTTGCCGGTGGGGACGGTGGACTGCCCGGCCGGGCGCCCGTCGACGAGCAGGTCGTACACGCCGTCCGGGCGGGGCGGTGCGCCCGGGTAGACCCGCTTGGTGGGCAGGGTGTCCAGTTCGATCGCGGTGGCCCGGGTGCGGAAGGCCAGGCGTACGCCGGAGGGCTGGGACTCGGCCATGGCCAGCTGGCCGTCGGTGTTGCGGGCGCGGACCCAGGCGGGCAGCCGGTGCGGGAGCAGACCGTGTTCGGTCCGCTCCAGGTCCAGGGCACCGCGCAGCAGCTCCGCGGTGACGGGCGTGGTGATCCAGGTGTGCGGGGTGGTGTTCATCGTCTCAACCTTGTGCTTCGGGAAGTGCGGGGGCGTCGGCCCGGACGCGAGCCGGTCGGCCGGTCGGGCGCCGACCGTGGCGGGCGGGGGCCCGGGTCAGGGCGCGGGCCAGTTGCGCAGCAGGGCGTCGAGGGCGTCCAGGATCCGTGTCCAGGACTCCTGGGAGTCGGGGGCGCTGTGGCTGAAGGCCTCGGCCAGCTCCAGGCTGACGTAGCCGTGGAAGACGCTCCCCAGCAGGCGGACGGCGTGGGTCTGGTCCGGTTCGGTGAGGTCGTACCCGCGCAGGATCGCCCGCGTCATCTCCGCGTGGCGGCCGCCGGCGCTGGTCGCCGCCTCCGGGGTGAGCGGCTGACGGGTCGCCGCGTACCGGCCGGGGTGCTGGCGCGCGTAGTCGCGGTAGACGTCGGCCAGCGCCGTCAGGGCGTCCTTGCCCGCCCGCCCGGCCAGCGCGTCGGCGCCGCGGTCGGCGAGCTCCTCCAGGGCGAGCAGGGCGATCCTGGTCTTGAGGTCCTGGGAGCTCTTGACGTGCGAGTACAGGCTCGCGACCTTGACGTCGAACCGCCTGGCGAGCGCCGAGACGGTCACCTGCTCGAAGCCGACCTCGTCGGCCAGCTCGGCGCCCGCCCGTGTCAGGCGCTCGGTGGTCAGCCCTACGCGTCCCATGTCCCGTCCTCTCGTTCGACAGGATCGATGATGCATTTGCCTAATACCTTTAGGCAAATCGACGGGATATGTAGGGACGGGTGGTGCGGCGGCCAGGGTGCGGGCGGGTCGCGGGAGCGGGCTCCCCGTTCAAGTGATTGACAGCGTTCCGTCATGGGAGTTCACTTCGTGAAGAAAGGTCCCGGCCGGGCTCTCCCACGACCCCTCCAGACCAAGGCGGTTGCGTATGCCCTCGTCGATCCACCGACAGTCCCTGGCAGCCACGTTCGGGCTGCTGCTGGCCATGGTCGCGACCTTCGCCTGGGGACCGGCCCAGGCCACGGCGGCCCCGACCTCCGTTCAAGCAGTGAACTTCGAGGACAACTTCGACGGCCCCGCCGGGTCGGCGGTCGACGCGGGCAGGTGGCAGACCGAGACCGGCGACAACGTCAACAACCACGAGCGCCAGTACTACACGGCCGGGAACGCGAACGCCGCGCTGGACGGCCAGGGCCACCTGGTGATCACGGCGCGCCGCGAGAACCCGGCCAACTACCAGTGCTGGTACGGAACCTGTCAGTACACCTCGGCCCGGCTGAACACCTCCGGCCGGTTCGCCCAGGCCTACGGGCACGTCGAGACCCGGATGAAGGTCCCGCGCGGCCAGGGCATGTGGCCGGCCTTCTGGATGCTGGGCAACGACATCGGCCAGGTCGGCTGGCCGAACAGCGGCGAGATCGACGTCATGGAGAACGTCGGCTTCGAGCCCGGCACGGTGCACGGGACCATCCACGGCCCCGGCTACTCGGGCAGCGGCGGGATCGGCGCCGGGTACAGCCTCCCGGGCGGCCAGGCCTTCGCGGACGCCTTCCACACCTTCGCCGTCGACTGGGCGCCCGACTCGATCTCCTGGTCCGTGGACGGCACGGTCTACCAGCGCCGCACCCCGGCCGATCTCGGCGGCCGGAGCTGGGCGTTCAACAAGCCCTTCTTCCTCATCCTCAACCTCGCCGTCGGCGGCTACTGGCCCGGTGACCCGGACGCCGGCACCGCCTTCCCGCAGCAACTGGTCGTGGACTACGTGCGGGTGACCACCTCCGGCGGCACCCCCACGGGCGGCACCCTGACCGGGCTGGCGGGCAAGTGCCTGGACGTGGCCGCCGCGGGCACCGCCAACGGCACCCAGGTCCAGCTCTACACCTGCAACGGGACGGCCGCGCAGCGCTGGACGGTCGGCGCCGACGGCACGGTGCGCGCGCTCGGCAAGTGCCTGGACGCCAATGCCGCGGGAACCGCGGACGGCACCAAGGTGCAGCTGTGGGACTGCAACGGCACCGGCGCCCAGCGCTGGTCGTACAACGCGGCCACCCGCGACCTGGTCAACGTGCCGGCGAACAAGTGCCTGGACGTGGCCGGCAACAACCCGGCCGATGCCACCGCGACCCAGCTCTGGAGCTGCACCGGCGCCGGCAACCAGAAGTGGACGCTGAACCCCTGACGAACGGCGCCGGGGGCCCGGCGCCGGGGGGGGGGCGGGGGCGGGGG
>NZ_JBHWUI010000028.1:0-66314 GCF_042737525.1 Kitasatospora sp. NPDC059973
GGCTCCCAGTAGACGACTGGGTTGATAGGCCGGATATGGAAGCCTCGTAAGGGGTGGAGTTGACCGGTACTAATAGGCCGAGGGCTTGTCCTCAGTTGCTCGCGTCCACTGTGTTGTTCTGAAACAACGACCCCCATGACATGGCCTGTCGTGGGTGCGGTTGACAGTTTCATAGTGTTTCGGTGGTCATAGCGTGAGGGAAACGCCCGGTTACATTCCGAACCCGGAAGCTAAGCCTCACAGCGCCGATGGTACTGCAGGGGGGACCCTGTGGGAGAGTAGGACGCCGCCGAACAATCATTCCAAAGAACCCCCCGATCCTTACGGATCGGGGGGTTCTTTGCGTTTTCCTTGACGTATCGTCAGAGCATGGACGATCAGGACGCGCAGCAGGAACGGGTCTACGAGGGAACGCCGGCGACCGGCGAGGGGGCGGTCGTCGCTCGCGAGGCGCTCCGGCCGGAGGCGCGCGACGGTGCGCTGCGCGTGCTGACGGAGGCCCAGGCGGTGGACGGCCGCGCCGCGGTCTCCGAGCAGGGGCGTCTGCGGCTCCGCTCCTCGGACGCGGCCCGCCCGGGAGTCGTCCACTTCGTCCAGCGGGCAGCAGATCCGGCACAGCCGGTGGACGACGTCGTCGGCTACGCGCAGCTGGAACTCCCCCAGGGCGACCCGGCCGGGGCCAACCCGTCGGCCGAGCTCGTGGTGGCGCCGGCCGCCAGGGGCCGCGGCTTCGGCCGCCCGCTGCTGGACGCGGTACTGACCGAGGCGCATCGGGCCGGCCGCGACCACGTCGACGTCTGGGTGCACGGCGGGCACCCGGCGGCCCGCCACCTGGCCGGGAAGTACGGCGCCGAGCTGGTCCGCGAGCTGCGGCAGATGCGCCGCACCGGCCCGCAGACCGAGGCGGTCGCCCTCCCGGACGGCATCGAGCTGCGAACCTTCCGCCCCGGCGAGGACGACGCCGAGTGGCTGCGGCTGAACGCGCTGGCCTTCGCGCACCACCCGGAGCAGGGCTCCTGGACCGAGCAGGACCTCGCGGACCGGCTGGCCGAGCCGTGGTTCGATCCGGCCGGCTTCTTCCTCGCGACCCGCGGCGGCCGGGCGGTCGGCTTCCACTGGACCAAGGTGCACCCGGCGACCGCCACCGAGCCGGCCCTCGGCGAGGTGTACGTGGTCGGCGTGGACCCGGCGGAGCAGGGCAGCGGCCTCGGCCGGGCGCTGACCGCGGCCGGCCTGCGTCACCTGACCGGCGGCGGACCGGGCGAGCGAGGGCTGGAGACGGTCCTGCTCTACGTGGATGCGGACAACCCGGCCGCCGTGCGCGTCTACGAACGACTGGGGTTCACCGTCCACGAGGTCGACCTGATGTACCGCGTCCAGTACCGCGGGCCCGCAGCGGCCGAATGAGACCGGCCGAACGAGACCGGCCGAGCGACCCCGCGCGCCGGTGTCGTACCGCGACCGGGCCGCCACCCGATCGCAGTAGGGTTGATCGCGCGCGGGTACCTATCGGCAGGCACGGAACCACGGTCCGGCGCGGCGCCGGGACGGCATAGCGGACAGTCGGGGCCGAAGCAACGGGTGGGCCGCCAAGCCCCGGCTCCGACCGATTCAGCTTTCCTCCTGGCCATGCGGTGTTTACCGTGGATTCAATTGCTGCCGCGAAGATCACAGGATGAAGTCCGTAGTGTCTCGCTCGTGCAGCGTCGGCGACGCCTGCCGGCCGGTCCCGTGTTGACCGCGCCGGGCGGGTGGGCGTTGGCGCTGGGCGAGGACGACGGCCCGCAGAGCCTTTCCCGTCCGGACGCCGTCCTGCTGGAGGAGCTGGAGCCCATGAGCATCCCCCGCCCTGTCTCTGCCCCGCTGTCCCCTCCGGCCCGGATGTCCAGTGCGCTGGGGATACCGCCGGAGCTTCCGGCCGCGGATGACGAGTTGTTCGACGAACTGCCCCAGGGCCGTTTCCTGGACCGCGAGCGCAGCTGGCTCGCGTTCAACGAGCGGGTGCTGGAACTGGCGGAGGATCCGCAGATCCCGCTGCTGGAGCGGGCCAAGTTCCTCGCGATCTTCGCGAGCAACCTGGACGAGTTCTTCATGGTCCGGGTGGCCGGCCTGAAGCGCCGGATCGCCACCGGGGTGGCCCAGCGCAGTGCCTCCGGCCTCCAGCCGCGCGAGGTGCTGGACCTCATCTGGACCCGTTCGCGCGAGCTGATGGCGCGGCACGCCGCCGCCTGCCAGCAGGAGGTCCTGCCGGACCTCGCGAGCGAGGGCATCGAGCTGGTCCGCTGGCCCGAGCTGGCCGAGAAGGAGCAGGCCCGCCTGCACACCCTGTTCCGGCAGAAGATCTTCCCGGTGCTCACCCCGCTGGCGGTGGACCCGGCCCACCCGTTCCCCTACATATCGGGACTCTCCCTCAACCTCGCCGTGGTGGTGCGCAACCCGGTCTCCGGGCACAAGCACTTCGCCCGGGTGAAGGTGCCGCAGTCCCTGGCCCGCTTCCTGGAGGCCTCCCCCCAGCGCTACGTGCCGCTGGAGGACGTCATGGGCGCCCACCTGGAGGAGCTCTTCCCAGGGATGGAGGTGCTCGCGCACCACGCCTTCCGGGTCACCAGGAACGAGGACCTGGAGGTCGAGGAGGACGACACCGAGAACATCCTCAAGGCCCTGGAGAAGGAGCTCATGCGGCGGCGCTTCGGCCCGCCGGTGCGCCTGGAGGTCGAGGAGTCGATCGACCCCTACATCCTGGACCTGCTGGTGCGGGAGCTGAACATCACCGAGGCGGAGGTCTTCCCGCTGCCCGGTCCGCTCGACCTCACCGGTCTGTTCGGCATCGCCGACCTGGACCGCCCCGAGCTGAAGTACCCGAAGTTCGTCGCGGGCACGGCGCGCGGTCTGACCGACGTCGAGTCGGCCTCGCAGCCGGACATCTTCGCCGCGATGCGCGAGCGGGAGGTCCTGCTGCACCACCCGTACGACAGCTTCTCGACCTCGGTGCAGGCCTTCCTGGAGCAGGCCGCGGGCGACCCGGACGTGCTGGCGATCAAGCAGACGCTGTACCGGACCTCCGGTGACTCGCCGATCGTGGACGCGCTGATCGACGCCGCCGAGTCGGGCAAGCAGGTGCTGGTGCTGGTCGAGATCAAGGCGCGCTTCGACGAGCAGGCCAACATCAAGTGGGCCCGCAAGCTGGAGGAGTCCGGCTGCCACGTGGTCTACGGCCTGGTCGGGCTGAAGACGCACTGCAAGCTGTCCCTGGTGGTCCGCCAGGAGGGCGACACCCTGCGCCGCTACTCGCACGTCGGCACCGGCAACTACCACCCGAAGACGGCCCGGCTGTACGAGGACATCGGGCTGCTGACCTCGGACCCGCAGGTCGGCGCGGACCTCTCGGACCTCTTCAACCGGCTCTCCGGCTACTCGCGCCGCGAGTCCTACCGGCGGCTGCTGACCGCGCCGCGCGGCCTGCGGGACGGACTGATCTCCCGGATCCACAACGAGATCGCCCATCACCGGGCCGGCCGTCCGGCGTTCGTGAAGATCAAGGTCAACTCGATCGTCGACGAGGCCGTGATCGACGCGCTCTACCGGGCCTCCCAGGCCGGGGTGCCGGTGGACGTCTGGGTGCGCGGGATCTGCGCGATCCGCCCGGGTGTGCCGGGGCTGAGCGAGAACATCCGGGTGCGCAGCGTCCTCGGGCGGTTCCTGGAGCACTCGCGGATCTTCGTCTTCGGCAACAACGGGGACCCGGAGGTGTGGATCGGCAGCGCCGACATGATGCACCGCAACCTGGACCGCCGGATCGAGGCGCTGATGCGGATCACCGACCCGGCGCACCGGGCCGAGCTGTCCGGGCTGATCGACCTGGGGGTGTCGGACGAGACCGAGTCCTGGCACCTCGGGCCGGACGGCGCCTGGACCCGGCACGCCCAGGACGCCGAGGGCAAGCCGCTGCGACACGTCCAGGACCTGCTCATCGACTCGCGCCAGCGCCGCCGCGCCGCCACCGCCCGCTGACCGCGAGCCGCCGCCACGACCCATGGAGCGACCCACCGGGGCGAGCCGCCGACACGGGCCGCCCAGCGTCGGGATCCGCTGCGGCGGTCGGCCACCAGCCCCGGGGGACGGCTCCGGGGGAACGGGGATCTACCTAGTCATGACCGATGCGCCGATGACGGCCCAGACGGCCTCCACCGCGACCGCCGGGGACATCCTCTCCAGCCATCTCACGGCCCAGGCCGGGGCGTTCCTGCGGGCCCTGCCGATGGCCGTGGGCGAGGTCGGCGCCAGACCGGGGGCGGCCGTCGTCCCGTCCACCGGTACGGCCGGACTGCTGCGGGCGGTACGGCGGATCGGCGGGCTGCTGCACACCTTCGGCGGGTCCTTCGACCAGGCCTGGGCGCAGGAGTCGCGCACCGAGCTGCGCTGGCTGCTGAACCTGCTGGCGCTGGAGCCGGGGTACGTCCGCCGGTCGGCCCGGCTGCTGGGCGCGCTGGACGCGCTGACCGGCAGCGAGGCGGACGGTCCCGGCATGCTGGCCGGCCACGCCGGGGCGCCGAAGGCGCGGGCGCTGCTCGACCGCCAGCTGACGCTGGCCCGGACCAGGGCGCACTCGACCGTGCTGCAGGAGCTCCGGTCGGCGCGGCTGCACGCGCTGGCGGACCGGATGACGCTGCTGGTCGCCGAGGCGCCGCTGCTGGAGACGGCGGACGGCCGGGCCGGCGCGGTGCTGCTGCCGCAGGCGGCGACGGCGTTCGGCGCGCTGACGGCGAGCGCCCAGCAGCTGCCGCTGCGGCGGGCGGCCACCCCGTACGGCGGGGACGGTCTGCGCCGGCTCGGCGCGGTGCCGGCGGCCCGGGGCGCGATGGACGCCGACGCGGCGCTGGCGGCGGACGACGCGCCGTGGCACCGGGTGCGGATCCTGGTGAAGCGGGCCCGCTACGCGCTGGAGGTGTGCGGCCTTCCGGCCGCCGAGCTGGACGCGCTGGACGAGGTGCTGCGCCGGCACCAGGAGGCGGCCGACGCGGCGGTCACCGCGGCCACGGCGGCGCGGACGCCGAGGATCACACCCGCGACCGCCTACGTGCTCGGCGTGGTGCATGCTGATCAACGACTGGAGGTGGAGGCGGCACGGTACGCCTTCGGCCGCCGGTGGCCCGAACTCCCGCCGGGCCTGGACGGCTGGCTGGAGATCCCCCCTGCCGAGGGCTGGGGGTACACCCCCGCACCCCGGACGGCATGACGTGCACGACCGCCTGAGCACCGAGCGGGCCCACGGCTCGACCATCAGCAGCCCGCGGCCCGGGCGGGGGCCGGTGGTGCTGGCCGCCGGCGCGGTGCTCTGGCTGCCGGGGCGCCCGAAGAAGAGCGGCCGGCTCGGGCGGCCGCGGATCGCGCTGATCCACCGCCCCAAGTACGACGACTGGAGCCTGCCGAAGGGCAAGCTCGACCCGGGGGAGGGCGTGGTCGAGGCGGCGCTGCGCGAGGTGCGCGAGGAGACCGGGTTCTCCTGCGTGCTGGGGGACGAGCTGCCGACGCAGCACTACCTGGCGCAGGGGCGGCCGAAGGAGGTCCGGTACTGGGCGGCGGTGCCGGCGGCCGGGGAGTTCCGGCCGAACCGGGAGGTGGACCGGCTGGAGTGGCTGCCGGCGGGGAAGGCCAGGGCCAGGCTGACCCACGAGCGCGACCGGGTGCTGGTGGACGCGCTGCTCGGGATGCTCGGCGCGCGGCCGGTCCGGTCCTCGTAGCCGGGCCCGCCCTCCTGGCCGGACCGGTGACGGAACGTCGGCAGTGATCTTCCCGCGCCCTGCTCGTGACGCAACCGTTACTACCTGACGTAGTTTCCTGTCATCCGTCCGAGGTTCACTCCCCGTTCACTTCCGACCGGCTGACGTGTCACTTACCCGGCTTAACTTCGGGGTTACCGGAGGGCCGCACGGGCCCCGGACCACAGCAAAACCCGCGCCCCGCCGTCCTCGTACGGTCCGCGTGCCGGGCAATGCCACAGAAAGGGACACCCCTGTGAAGCTCCAGCGGAACGGCCGCTCCAAGGCCCTCGCCATCGGTGCCATGGCGCTCGTCAGCTCGCTGTCGCTCGCCGCCTGCGGTTCGGACGAGAACAACACCAACGCGTCCGGCGGCAGCGGCTCCGCCTCGGCTCCCGCGATCGCCTGTGGCAGCAAGCCCGCCGCCCTGATCTCCGCGGGTTCCACCGCGCAGGGCAACGCGATCGACGTCTGGAAGAACAACTTCGGCGCCGCGTGCTCCGGCTCCAGCATCAACTACGGCGGCGGCGGCTCGGGCGCGGGTGTCCAGCAGTTCAACCAGGGCAAGATCCAGTTCGCCGGTTCCGACTCGCCGCTGAAGCCGGCCGAGGTCGAGGACAGCAAGAAGGTCTGCACCGGCGGCCAGGGCATCAACCTGCCGCTCGTCGCGGGTCTGATCTCGATCGTCTACAACGTGGACGGCGTCGACAACCTGGTCCTGGACGGCGCGACCACCGCCAAGATCTTCGACTCGCAGATCACCAAGTGGAACGACCCGGCGATCGCCGCGCTGAACCCGGGCGCCAAGCTGCCGGACGCCGACATCCAGGCCGTCCACCGCACGGACGACTCGGGCACCAACGAGAACCTGACCAAGTACTTCGCCAAGGTCTCCAACGGCGCCTGGAGCTACCCGGCCGCCAAGGCCTGGGCCGGCAAGGGCGGCCAGGGCGCGAACGGCTCCGCCGGTGTCGCGGCCCAGGTGAAGCAGGTCAAGAACTCGATCAGCTACGCCGAGCTGTCCTACGCGCAGAGCAACAACCTGAAGAGCGCCGCGATCGCCACCGGCGCCTCCAAGCCGGTCGAGGCCACCGCCGCCAACGCCGCCACCACCTTCGCCAAGGCGAAGATCGCGGGCACCGGCAGCGACCTGGCGCTGACCCTCGACTACGGCACCAAGGAGGAGGGTTCCTACCCGATCGTCCTGGTCACCTACGAGATCGTCTGCGACAAGGGCAACAAGGCCGACACCCTCGACGCGCTGAAGGCGTTCCTGACCTACGCCGCCAGCGACGCCGGTCAGAAGGCGGTCGGCGACACCGGCTACGTCGCGCTCCCGAAGGAGCTGACGGACAAGGTCAACGCGGTCATCCCGACCCTGGCCTGATCCAGCCCGACCTCCGGTGGAGCGGCCCCGTGGACGAGGGGGCCGGGGCCGCTCCGCCGGACAGCACGACTTCGCCATGAGCACGTCCGGGGCACCGCCGCCAGGGTGCCGCCCCCTCGGGGCAGCACCACCAGACCGGAGTAGACCACATGACTTCATCCTCCCCTGCCGCCCCGCGAGGCAGGGAACGCCGCAAGCGTGACAGCCGGCTCGGCGACAAGATCTTCATGAACGCCGCCCGTGGGTCGGGCATCCTGCTGCTGGTCATCATGGCCGCCATCGCAGGCTTCCTGACCTGGCGCGCGGGCATCGCGCTGAGCAAGAACGAGGGCAACTTCCTCACCACCTTCGAGTGGACGCCGGACGCCGCGAAGCCCGTCTTCGGCATCGCCGTCCTGGCGTTCGGCACCATCATCAGCGCGGCGCTCGCGATGGCGATCGCCGTCCCGGTGGCCATCGGGATCGCGCTGTTCATCTCGCACTACGCGCCGCGCCGGATCGCCCAGCCGTTCGCCTACCTGGTGGACCTGCTGGCCGCCGTGCCCAGCATCATCTACGGCCTCTGGGGTGCGCTCTTCCTGGTGCCGCACCTCTACGGGCTGACCAGCTGGCTGGACGAGTACCTCGGCTGGACGTACGTCTTCGACCAGTCCCGGGTCGGCACCGTGCCGCGCACGCTGTTCACCGTGGGCATCCTGCTGGCCATCATGATCCTGCCGATCATCACCGCGGTGACCCGGGAGGTCTTCCGGCAGGTGCCGCGGATGCACGAGGAGGCGGCGCTCGCGCTCGGCGCGACCCGCTGGGAGATGATCCGCACCGCGGTGCTGCCGTTCGGCCGCCCCGGCATCATCTCGGCCTCGATGCTCGGCCTCGGCCGTGCGCTCGGCGAGACCATCGCGGTCGCGGTGGTGCTCTCCTCCAACAACGTCCTCTCGCTCCACCTACTCGACCCGGGCGGTGGCACCTTCGCGCAGAACATCGCGCTGAAGTTCGCCGAGGCCCAGCCCTTCGGCCGGGACGCGCTGATGGCCTCCGGCCTCGTCCTGTTCGTGATCACCCTCGTGGTGAACGGTGCCGCGCGGCTGATCGTCGCCCGCCGCAAGGAGTACTCGGGGGCCAACGCATGAGCGCCGCGACCACGTCCGTTCCGGCGGACACCCGCCCGGTCGGCCGCCCGCTGACCTCCAACCGCCTGCCCAGGTGGACCCCGGCCGCCGTCGCCGCCGGCTCGATCGCGCTCGGCTGCGGGATCGGCGCGGTCGGCGGGCTGGAGAGCCACCTGCAGTGGGGCCTCATCTCGGCGCTGCTGTTCCTGGGGATCAGCTACGGGCTCGCCGCCCGGGTCGAGGGCCGCCGCCAGGCCAAGGACCGCTTCGCCACCTCGGTGGTCTGGGTCGCCTTCATCCTGGCCGTGGTGCCGCTGGCCGCGCTCACCATCTACACCGTCCAGCAGGGCGCGGAGGTGGTGAACGGCAACTTCCTGACGCACTCGATGAAGGGCGTCCGCTACTCGGGCCCCGGCGGCGGCATCTACCACGCGCTGATCGGCACCATCGAGCAGGTCCTGCTGGCCACCGCGATGGCCGCGCCGATCGGTCTGCTGACCGCCGTCTACCTGGTCGAGTACGGCCGGGGCCGGCTCGCCAAGGCGGTCACCTTCTTCGTCGACGTCATGACGGGTGTCCCGTCGATCGTCGCCGGTCTGTTCATCCTGTCCCTGTGGAACATCGCCCTCGGCTTCTCCTACTCGGGCTTCTCGGGCTCCCTCGCGCTGGCGATCCTGATGATGCCGGTCGTGGTCCGTTCCACCGAGGAGATGCTGAAGCTCGTCCCGAACGAGCTGCGCGAGGCGTCGTACGCCCTCGGCGTGCCGAAGTGGAAGACCATCCTGCGGATCGTCCTCCCCACCGCGATCGGCGGCATCACCACCGGTCTGATGCTCGCGGTCGCCCGCATCACGGGCGAGACCGCCCCGGTGATGATGCTGGTCTTCGGCGCGGACTTCATCAACAGTGACCCGTTCAACGGGCCGCAGCAGTCGCTGCCGATGTACATCTGGCAGCAGTACGCGGTGGTGAACAACGACTACGGCTACGCCCGTGCCTGGGGCGCGGCGCTGGTGCTGATCGCCTTCGTGATGGGGCTCAACCTCATCGCCCGGGGCATCGCACGCTGGCGTTCGCCCAAGGGCGGACGCTGAGCGCCCGACTGACGTACGACCCAGAATTCATTAGCGGCCCCCGGCCGCGGGCGAGAGAAGTAACGATCATGGCCAAGCGCATCGACGTCAGCGGACTGTCCGCCTTCTACGGCACCACCAAGGCCATCGAGGACATCTCGATGAGCATCGAGCCCCGCTCGGTGACGGCCTTCATCGGCCCCTCGGGCTGCGGCAAGTCCACCTTCCTGCGGACCCTCAACCGGATGCACGAGGTGATCCCCGGCGCCCGTGTCGAGGGCAAGGTGCTCCTGGACGACGAGAACCTCTATGGCTCGCACGTCGACCCGGTCGCCGTCCGCCGGGCGGTCGGCATGGTCTTCCAGCGGCCGAACCCGTTCCCGACGATGTCGATCTACGACAACGTGATCGCCGGGCTGAAGCTCGCGGGCGTCCGCAAGAAGTCCGTCCTGGACGGCGTGGTGGAGAAGTCCCTCAAGGGCGCCAACCTGTGGAACGAGGTCAAGGACCGGCTGAACAAGCCGGGTGCCGGCCTCTCCGGCGGTCAGCAGCAGCGCCTCTGCATCGCCCGCGCCATCGCGGTCGAGCCGCAGGTCCTGCTGATGGACGAGCCCTGCTCGGCGCTCGACCCGATCTCCACCCTCGCCATCGAGGACCTGATCGGCGAGCTGAAGTCCCAGTTCACGATCGTGATCGTGACGCACAACATGCAGCAGGCGGCCCGCGTCAGCGACCGCACCGCCTTCTTCAACCTCGCCGGGGTCGGCCAGCCGGGCAAGCTGATCGAGCTGGACGACACCCAGCGGATCTTCTCCAACCCGTCCGTGCAGGCGACCGAGGACTACATCTCCGGCCGCTTCGGCTAGACCGCCCGGAGCCAGAGCTGCTTCGTGGTGCTGCATGGCGGTGCCGCCGCGAAGTATGAGGAAGGGCCCGCCCCCGAGACGTGGGGGCGGGCCCTTGCCATGTCCGCCGGCGCGTCCTGCCCGGCCCGGGGGGTCAGCCCCAGAACAGGTGGACGAACCAGTACATCAGCGCCGCGACGATCGCGGCGGCCGGCATCGTGATGAACCAGCCGAGCACGATGTTCTTCGCGA
Organism: Kitasatospora sp. NPDC059973; assembly: GCF_042737525.1. Classification (NCBI taxonomy): domain Bacteria; kingdom Bacillati; phylum Actinomycetota; class Actinomycetes; order Kitasatosporales; family Streptomycetaceae; genus Kitasatospora; species Kitasatospora sp. NPDC059973. The sequence goes on from NZ_JBHWUI010000028.1 coordinate 10,426, forward strand.
CGCCCCAGCGGACCGCGCGGATCCGCTTGGTGGCGCCCACGCCCATGATCGCCGAGGTGATCACGTGGGTGGTAGAGATCGGCGCCTTGAAGACGAACGAGGTGATGTACATGACCGTCGAGGCGGTGGCCTCGGCGGCGAAGCCCTGCGGCGGGTCCAGCTCGATGATCTTGCGGCCGAGGGTCCGCATGATCCGCCAGCCGCCCGCGTAGGTGCCCAGCGAGAGCATCGTGGCGCAGGAGATCTTCACCCAGACCGGGATGTCACTGCTGTCGTGGTGGCCCGAGATGGTGAGCGCCATGACCACGATGCCCATGGTCTTCTGGGCGTCCTGCAGACCGTGCGCGAGGGCCATGGCGGCGGCCGACGCGGTCTGCGCGACCCGGAAGTTGCGCTTGGCGCGGTGCGGGTTGGCCCGCCGGAAGATCCACAGGATCGCCAGCATGACCAGGTAGCCGCCGACCAGGCCGACGATCGGCGAGACGATCATCGGGATGACGATCTTGTCGAGGACGCCGCTCCAGATCACCTCGGTGCCGCCGGCCAGGGCCGCCCCGACCATGCCGCCGAACAGCGCGTGGGAGGAGGAGGACGGCAGGCCGAAGTACCAGGTGACCAGGTTCCAGGCGATCGCGCCGACGAGGGCGGCGAACAGGATCGCCATGCCCTGGTTGCCGGTCGGGGTGGCGATGATGCCCTTGGAGACGGTGTGCGCCACGCCGCTGCCGAGGAAGGCGCCGGCCAGGTTCATCACCGCGGCCATCGCGAGTGCGGCCCGCGGGGTGAGGGCCCGGGTGGAGACCGAGGTGGCGATGGCGTTCGCGGAGTCGTGGAAGCCGTTGGTGTAGGTGAAGAAGAACGCAACGCCGAGGACGGCGATGAGTGCAGCCAGGTCCACGAGGGTCAGGACTCCTTGACGGCGATGGTCTCCACCGTGTTGGCGACGTGCTCGAACGCGTCCGCCGCCTCCTCAAGGACGTCCACGACCTGCTTGAGCTTGAGCACCTCGATGGCGTCGTACTGGCCGGAGAACAGGTGGGCGAGCAGCTTGCGGTGGATCTGGTCGGCCTGGTTCTCCAGCCGGTTGACCTCGATCCAGTACTCGGTGAGGTTGGACATGGTGCGCAGGTTCGGCATCGCCTCGGCGGTGAGCTCGGCGGCGCGCGCCAGCACCTCGATCTGCTGTTCGATGCCCTTGGGCAGGGTCTGGATGTCGTAGAGGACGACCAGGTCGACGGCCTCCTCCATGAAGTCCATGATGTCGTCCAGCGACGAGGCGAGGCTGTAGATGTCCTCGCGGTCGAAGGGCGTGATGAACGACGAGTTCAGCTGGTGGAAGACCGCATGGGTGGTGTCGTCCCCGGCGTGCTCGGCGGCGCGCATGCGCTCGACGATCTCCGCGCGGGCCGACACGTCTGATCCCAGCAGTTCCAGCAGGAGCTTCGATCCCACGACGAGGTTCTCCGCTGCCGCGGCGAACATGTCGTAGAAACTCGTCTCCTTCGGGGTCAGGCTAAAACGCACGGAAATCTCCGATGTGCGGGGTAGGGACTGAACGATGCTAGGTGCAACCAAGCGCAATTGCGCAAACGGGGTGGTGCGAGGGGAGGCGGATCCTCCGCTTCCGTTTGGTCGCCGTAGTGGTGCACCCGGCCCGCACACCCATGTGCGGACGTGAGCCCCCAGTCTGACGGAACCTCGCGCGGTTTGCCCCTGTCGTGCGCGCGGAACAGCGGGGTGTGGCCCGGACGGGGGAACCACCCTCCGGGCCGGCCCCGGAGCCCGGCCGGACCCCGCCCGGAGCCCGTCCGGCGCCGCTCTGGGGCCGCTCCGGGGCCGCTCCGGGCCGTCGACCGCGCCGGAGGAACACCACGACCGGCCCCGGTGTTGGACACTGGAGGCCGACGCAGCCACCCAGGCATCCAGACGAAGGCGGGCCGATGACCACGACGGAAGCGCGCACCGACCCGGACCAGGCGCCGGGGGGCGAGCCGCACGGCGCCGCCGGGCCGGCCGCTCCGGAGGCGCCCGCACAGCACGGTGGGCACGGCGGACACGGGCCGCACGGGTACAGCGCCCAGAAGGACGCCCACCTCAAGCGCCTGCGCCGGATCGAGGGGCAGATCCGCGGCCTCCAGCGGATGGTCGACGAGGACGTCTACTGCATCGACGTGCTGACCCAGGTGTCGGCCGGTACCAAGGCCCTGCAGTCCTTCGCGCTGTCCCTGCTGGAGGAGCACCTGCGGCACTGCGTCGCCGCGGCCGCCGAGGAGGGCGGCGCCGAGCTGGACGCCAAGGTGGCGGAGGCCACCGCCGCGATCGGCCGGCTGCTGCGCAGCTAGGCCCTCGGCCGGGCGCCTAGGAGCTGCCCTGGCGGCCGGTTCCCGGGCCCGCCGCGGGCCCGGCTCCGGGGCGGCGGCCGGCGCGGCCGGGCGCCCGCTCCTGGGGCGTCCGGTGCCCCGCCTCCGGCGGCCGGTCGGCGGCCGCGGCGCCGTCGGGCCGGTCCAGCAGCAGCACCTCGTCGATCCGCTCCGGCGGGAGCCGGTCGCCGTCGCTGGCCGTGGCGGCGATCATCAGCTCGCCGGCCAGGTCGATCTCGTCGAGGGCCGCGTCCTCGTGGCCGCCGCTGCGGCCGCCCGTGGACGACACCACCTGCACCACCCCTTCAGCGCCTCGCCAGCCCGGGCGGCAGCCACCCGATGTCCAGCCTAGGCACTTCGCAGCCCGTCCACATGGCACGGACGGGCCATCTCGGCGCCGCCGAAACGGGTGGGCCGCGCTGCCCGGGGTGGCCCACCCGTTCCGGCGGCGTCCCCGCCGCCGGCTACTTCGGGCTTTCCGTGGGCTTCATCGCGTAGATGTCGGCGGCGGGCGGCTCGGCCGCCTCCACCGGCTTGCCGAAGTCCGACAGCGTGGTGGTCGACGTCACCTTCACCTGGTCCTTCGCCTCCTTGGACCCGGCCACGCCGGCGAAGGTGAAGATCTCGACCACCTTGTGCAGCCGCCCCTGCTCGTCCAGCCAGGCGTCGTACGGGACGTCCTTGACCGTGAAGGTCTGGGAGCCCATCCGCAGGCCGTCCCCGCCCCGGCCGCCGGTCGCGTCCGCGGCCTTGGCGAGGTCCAGGGTGCCCCGGTAGTGCTTCAGCGGGACCCCGTCGACGGTCTCGGTGCCGACCAGGTCCGCCTTCTGCGCCCCGCGCAGCGCACCCGCGGCGGAGGCCGGTTCGGTGGCGCCGCTGCTGACCAGGTTGCCGTCCGGCAGCTGGCGCACGTCGAGCTTGACCCACTTGCCCTCGGGCACCTTGGCGCCGCTGTTCTGCAGGTAGACGGTGCCCGGCAGGACCACCTCGACGATCTTCCCGGTGGTCGCCGCGCCGGGTGGCACCGCGACCTCCAGCCGCCCGATCCGCTTCACGTAGTCGTAGCCGCCGGTGCCGGTGAAGACGGCCTTCTTCTCGGCCGACTCGGTGACCAGTTCGGTCGCGGTGTGCGCGGAGCCCGTCCGGCCGGTGATGTCGGCGGCGCTGCGGACGGCCGTCACCGGGTCGGCGGAGAGCCGGTCGGCGCCCGCCTTCTGGTCGGCCGAGCCGCCGGAGGCGGCGGTGGCGCCCGAGCAGCCGGCCAGCCCGGCGAGCGCGGCGGCGAGCACGGCGGCGCCGGCCGCCGAGCGCAGGTGGGGCAGTGGGCGACCGTGCCGCCGGCCGCTGCGCTGCTGGTCGGTCATCTTCATCCTCGCGACAACCCCCTCGGGCCCCGACTGCCCCGCCGGCCACCACCACCGGGTGGGCAGAGCTCTTTCCGGGCAAACGAGTTGGGCATCGAAGGGTTACGCGGCACCCGGCGCACGGCGGGCGTCGCGCGCCGGGTCCCGGGCGCGTTACCGTGAAGCACGTGCACAGTGAGCTGCCGGCCGAGCCCGGCACCGCCCGGATGCCCGAGCACCGCGTCGAGATCAGCGAGCGCGGTTCCTTCTGCTTCGCGACCTGCGCCTGCGGCTGGTTCTCACCGGCCCGCCGTTCCCGGGACCTGACCAGACGCGAGGCCGCCGACCACCTGGCCGGGACCGGCGCCGGCCGGACGACGGTCTAGAGCCGGCCGGACGACGGTCTGGCGCCGGCCGGACGCGGCCCCGTCGGCCTCGGCGGCCCCGCCGCTAGGCCGCGAGGTCGGACTCCGGCGGCTGCTCGCCGGACGTCACGGTGCCGCCCGCCCGCCCCCGTCGGCCGCCGCGCGGGCGGTTGCCGGACTGCGGTGCCCGGATCAGCGGGGCGACGGCGGTGCGGCTCAGCGCGTGGCAGAGCGGGACCAGCACGGCCATCGCGATCGGCGCCAGCAGCAGGACCACCGCGGTGGCGAGCGCGAAGCCGCCGATCACGTCGGTGGGGTAGTGGACGCCCATGTACATCCGGCAGAAGCCCTGCAGCAGCGCGAGGCCGCCGGCGATCCAGCCCAGCCGCCGGTTCACCAGGAACAGGGCGACCGCGATGCCCATCGACATCGTCGAGTGGTCGCTCACGAAGGAGTGGGTGCCCTCCTTGCCCTCCACCAGCACGTCCAGCCCGGCGTGGTCGACGAACGGCCGCGGGCGGTTGACGATGGCGGCGATCGGCAGGTTCGCCAGCTCGGCGAGGGCGACCGCGAGCGGCGCCCAGAGCAGGCCGGCGACGGCCACCGGGGCGTCCGGGCGGCGTCGCGCCTGGAGCCAGCCGACCAGCCCCAGCAGGGCCAGGCCGATCAGGATGCCGTACTCGCCGATCCAGGAGACCGAGTGGTCCAACCACTGCGGGGAGCGCTTGGCCAGGCCGTTGACGGCGTAGAGCAGTCCGAGGTCGGGGTTGGTCGTGTCGGCAAGCGGCGTCGACACGCCGCACCTCCTTCTGGTTCCGCAGCACCTGTTCGATCCGGCCGTGGCCCGCCGTCCCCGCCCTGTTCAGGGAGCTGACGTGGAGCCAACGAACACAACGTCATAACCGGTGCACAGCGTTCCACGGAAACGCGCGGTTATGGAAACTTGACTCAGCGTCCACAGCGCACTCACACCCGGCGGCCCGGAGGGTTCAGCTCTTTGCAGCGTTTTGACCTGCACCTGTCGGGGAGGGGCCGGCCGCGACCGTCCGGCGGGTCGCCGCGGAGCCGGGCGCGCCGAGGGCGGACGGCGGTGCGGGGGCGGACGGCGGTGCGGGGGCGGCCTGGTTGGCCGGGGCGGCGGGGGTCGACGGGGCCGGGGAGTCCGGGGTGCCCGGGCGGCTGGGGCCGGTGATGCTGCCGTCGGTGTTGCGGACCGGCAGCGCCTCGGCGCCGTCCGAGGTGACCCGGGTGGCGCCGATGTACTCCTTGCTGTCGATCTTGTCGTAGCGGATCACCGCGCCGGTGTGCGGGGCGTTGATCATGTAACCGCCGCCGACGTAGATGCCGACGTGGTGGATGGTGCGCGGGTCGCCCAGGTCGGTCGCCCAGAACACCAGGTCCCCCGGGCGGAGCTGGTCGCGCGAGGGGTGCTGCCCGGCGTACCACTGGTCGTTGGCGACCCGGGGGAGCGTGATGCCCACGCTCGCGTACGCCGCCTGGGTCAGCCCGGAGCAGTCGAACCGCCCGTTCTGCGAGGGCAGGCCCTCGCCGCCCCACAGGTACGGGGTACCGAGCTTGGTCTGGGCGAAGTAGATCGCCCCGGCCGACTGCTGGGAGACGGCCACCGGCGCGGTCGGCGCGGTGAAGCTGCGGGCCATGGCCTGGATGTTCTTCACATAGCCCTGGGTCTCCTTGTACGGCGGGATCCCGCCGTACTTCGTGACCGCGTACGGACCGGCGTTGTAGGCGGCCAGCAGGTTGGCCTGGCGGTCGCCCGGGACCTTGGCGACGTCGTCGGCGAGTGCGCAGTCGAACGTGGCGGCCGAGGCGATCGCGTCCAGCGGGTCCCAGACATCCTTCTTGCCGTCATTGTTGCCGTCCGTGCCGTATGTTCCCCAAGTGGCCGGCATGAACTGCGCCATTCCCTGCGCGCCGACGGGCGATCGGGCGCCGGGGTCAAAGCCGCTTTCCTGGTACAGCTGCGCCGCGAGCATCGGCGGGGAGATCTCCGGGCAGAGCGAGCCCCACTGCTGGATCGGCCCCTGGTAGGCCGCCGGAACGGTGCCCGGGGAGAGCGCGGCGCGATTGGCCGACTGCTGCGGCGCACCACTGGCCGCATACGTCGCAACCGTGACCAGCCCGATGAAGCCGACCGCTACAACTCCCGCAGCGGCGGCGGCCGTACCGGCCTTCCGGAGTACCATCAGCACCATCCCGACGAATCGTCAGTCGAAGTGTCCCGGAAGGCGTTGCTCACCGCAATCATCAGAGATACAAAGAGTGAGCGCTATCCTTCGTACGGTGGACATCCTCGCGTACGTGTCCGGTGCCGCACGACCAATCCGCGAGAAGCAGCCAAGTCGACATCAGATCTGGCCAAGAATAGGTACCGACCCTTCGCGCGGACGGGGTCTGGGCCCTTGAATTTGCCTGATCGGGCGGTGAGATGGAAATGAACCTGAGCAGCGTGGACAGACTCGCGATCGGCCACCTGGCCGAAGACCCTCCTAAGAAGCCGAATATCGACACCATCATCGGCGGGATCGCGCCGGACTGGGGCCCGTTCGCGAGTCTCGGGTCGGAGGCCCGGGTGATGGTCGAGGTCGTCATGGCCGTGGCGATCCTGGCCTGCCTCGGCCTGGCCGTCTGGGGCGCGGCCAAGCAGCGGATCGGTGCGACCGCGATGCGGGACAGCTTCGGTGCCGAACAGGGCAAGGGACTGATCATCGCCGGGCTGACCGGCGTGTTCATCATTGGATCACTTGGCACTCTGTTCACCATTGTGTACGGCATGGCCATCTGACGATCGGACAGTTCGGGCGCGCGTGGGCGGCACGGCTGTCCGCCCGCCCGGCCGCCGGTTCCGTCGGAGCCCCCGTCGGGAGTCCACCCCACCACCCCTCCCTCCGCGCCCGCCCACGGGCGGAGGGGCCCCCGGAGCCTCCCCGGCTCCCAGCACCAGGAGGGCCGCCGTGCCGTTGTCCGACGACCAGCCGCACACCCGTACGCGGCTGCCGGTCGGCGAACAGCCCTCGTCCCAGCCGACCGCCCGTCAGCCCCGGCCGCTGCGGACCCTGCTGGCCGTCCTGGTGGTCGTGACCCTGCTGGTGGTGGCGATCTCCATCGCCAACCGCGGCAAGGCCGACCCCGGCTCCGGGCCCGCCCGCTCGGCCGACGGCGTCGCCCCCACGGCCGCCTCCGGCGCCGGGCCGGCGCCCAGCGGGGACCAGCCCGTCGGCACCACGACCAACGGGATCGCCGGCGGCTTCCCGCACACCGACCAGGGCGCGCAGTCGGCCGCCACCAACTACGCGGTCGCCATCGGCTCGGCCGACATGTTCCGCACCGACAGCCGCCACACCATCGTGGCCACCATCGCCGACCCGTCGGCCGTCGCGGCCCTCCAGACCCGCCTGGACCAGGGGTTCACACCCGAGACCGCGGCCAGGTTCGGTGTCGACGCGCAGGGGCGCGCACCCAAGGGGTTGACCTTCGTCAGCCGGACTGTTCCGGTCGGAACCAAGAGCAGTGGGTACAGCTCGGAGAGCGTCAAGGTCGAGGTCTGGTGCACGGGTCTGTTCGGCCTGGCGGGTGAGCGCTCGGTCCGTCCGGTCTCGGAGGAATGGTTCACGCTGACTCTCAGCCTGCGGTGGACCGGTACGGACTGGAAGCTCACCGACTACAGCCGGGTGGCGGGCCCCGCACCCGTCCCGCCGGACCAGCAGGCCGCGACTGCCGAGGAGATCACTGGTGCCGTCGAGCAGTTCGGAGGCTTCCGCTATGCCCGCTGACGCTGGTCCGGGTTCCGTACGCCGTGGGTTGGGCAGGCTGGCCGCAGGTGCGGTGGCAAGCGTTCTCCCGGTCGTGCTGACGGCCGGGCGGGCCTTCGCCGAGCCGAGCCCCTCGCCGACCTCCGGCCCGACCAATACGAGCTGCCCGGGAGTGCCGCTTCCCGGCAACGACGTCTACTGCGCGCCGGGCGGCAGCGGTACGCTCCCCGGCTCCGGGACCGTCGGGAGTGTCACCGATCCGCTCGGGGCGCTCGCGAAGGGGTGTGCGCAGGCGGCGTCCTGGGTGGTGCGGAAGCTGTCGGGGGCCATCGACGGGACGACGCAGGTGGACTTCACCAACGCGTCGTTCCTGCAGCAGTACGCGGTGGTGTTCGCCGCCTCGACGATCATCACGCTGGTGCTCTGGCTGCTGGCGGTGACGAAGCGGGCGGTGCGCGGCGCGCCCCTGACGACGGCGATCTCGGAGGCGATCGGCTTCCTGTGGCTGACCGTGGTGGCCTCCGCGTTCACACCGCTGATCCTGTACACCGTGGTGAGCGCGACGGACGGGCTGACCACGGCGATCGCGGTGGGGACGAAGTCCGACACCGGGACGTACCTGGGCGGGTTCGCGGACACCTTGGAGAAGGGTGACATGGGCGGCGGCCCGCTGATCCTGATCATCGTGTCGCTGGTGGCCGTGCTGGCGGCGGCGGTGCTCTGGGTCGAGCTGCTGATCCGGGCGGCGATGCTGTACGTGGGCGCGCTGCTGGGGACGGCGGTGTACGCGGGGCTGGTCGACAAGCAGCTCTGGAAGCACGTGCGCCGTTGGGCCGGGGTGATGCTGGCGGTGGACCTGGCGAAGCCGATCATCGTGATCATCCTCGGGCTGGCCGGCGCGGTGGCCACCGGCGCCGGGGCCAACGACGACTTCGCCCGGGTGCTGTCCGGCCTGGCGATCCTCTTCCTCTCGATCTTCGCGAGCGCCTCCGTCTACCGTTTCGTGCCGGGCTTCGGTGACGAGATCATGAGCATGCGCCATGCCCGGGCCAGCGCGGTGTCGGCCGGGTCGGCGATGATCAACGGCACGGCGAACCTGGTGAAGCAGGGCATCAGCACGCACGGCGACCGCGGCGCGCAGGGGGGCGGCGGCAGCCCGGGGGTGGGCGGCGGCTCGGTCGCGCCGGGCATCGCCGCCCACGCGACGCGGTCCCCCGCGCCGCCGCCGCAGGCCTCGCCGGCCTCGGCCTCGACCCGCGACAGCAATCCAGCGAAGGGAGGGTGACGGGTAAGTGAGCAGCGAACCACTCGGCCAGTACGGCGCCCAGTACGCCCAGCCGTACGTGCACCAGCGCCGCACCTACCTGATCGGCAAGGCCCGCCCGAACGCGCCGATCGGCCGCAACCGGGAGTCCGGCGAGATCGTCCTGATCATCTTCGGGGCGTTCCTCGGCATGCTCTGGGGTCTGCTGATGCCGATCCTGCCGCTGCGCATCGCGGGCCTGGTCGGTCTGCCCCTGCTGGCGATCGCGGCGGTCTACGTGCCGTACCGGCGCCGGACGTTCTACAAGTGGGTGGAGATCAACCGCACCTACCGCCGGACGGTCCGCAGCGGCCGGGCGGTGTGGAAGTCGGACGTGATGGACGCCGGGACCCGGATGGACGGGCGGGAGGTCGAGGTCGGCCCGCCGCCCGGGGTGGGGCGGTTGCGCTGGCTGGCCGCGCCGTTCGGGCCGGACGAGGTCGGGGTGCTGATGCACCTGGAGCGGCGGACGGTGACGGCCGCGATCGAGATCGAGGGCCCGGGCGTCGGCCTGCGCGACTCGGAGGACCAGGAGGCCCTGGTCGACCGGTTCGGCACGCTGCTGAAGCACGTCGCCAACGGCGACGGCTTCGTGACGCGGCTGCAGATCCTGGCCCGGACGCTGCCGGCGGACCCGGACGCGCACGCCAAGGACGTGGAGCGGCGCGGTGACCACGACGCGCCGGGCTGGCTGAAGGACTCGTACGACCAGCTGCAGTCGATGGTGTCGACCTCCTCCGAGCAGCACCGGGCGTACCTGGTGGCCTGCATGCACTACACCCGTGACCTGGCCGCCGAGGCGCACGCGATGGGCCGGACGGCGACCGGGCGGCGGGCCCGGGACGACGAGGGCCTGGCCGCGGTGATGGCCCGTGAGCTGACGGACATCTGCGCGCGGCTGGCGGAGGCCGACATCCGGGTGCGCCAGCCGCTCGGGCAGGCGCGGCTCTCCTCGCTGCTGCACTCGATGTACGACCCGGACCACCCGATCGACCACATCCAGGCGATGTCCCGGCGCAACGCCTGGCCGGCCGAGCTGGACGCGACGAACCCGCAGTACCTGGAGGCGAAGACCCGCGAGTCGGCGACCCGCGCGCCGTGGTGCCACGCCACCGCGTGGATCAAGGAGTGGCCGCTGACCCCGGTGGGCGTCAACTTCCTGGCGCCGCTGCTGGTGCACACGCCGGACGTGATCCGGACGGTCGCGGTGACGATGGACCTGGAGCCCACCGACGTCGCGATCGAGCGGATGCTCACCGAGAAGACCAACGACGAGGCGGAGGCCAGCCGCGCCGCGAAGATGAACCGGACGGTCGACCCGCGCGACCTGGCCCACACCGGCCGGGTCGACCAGCGCGGTGACGACCTGGCGTCCGGCGCGGCCGGGGTGAACCTGGTCGGCTACATCACCGTCTCCTCGCGCAACCCGGAGGCGCTGGCCCGCGACAAGCGGACCATCCGTGCCTCGGCCGGCAAGAGCTACCTCAAGCTGGAGTGGTGCGACCGCGAGCACCACCGGGCGTTCGTCAACACCCTGCCGTTCGCCACCGGCATCCGCCGCTGATCCACCTGGAGGCCCCGCATGGCGATCGGCAACCTCACCGACGCGTTCACCAGCCTGATGTTCGGCAAGGTGGAGACCACCCGGCTGCCGGTGCGCACCTCCACCGGCCAGGCGCAGGCGGTCTACCTGCCCACCGCCGCGCCGGGGCTGGGTGACTCCGGCGTGATCATCGGCCGCGAGGTGTACAGCGGCAAGGGCTACGTCTACGACCCCTTCCAGCTGTACGGGCAGCAGCTGCCGGCGCCGCACTGGCTGGTGCTCGGGGAGTCGGGCAACGGCAAGTCCGCGCTGGAGAAGACGTACGTGCTGCGCCAGCTGCGGTTCCGCGACCGGCAGGTGGTGGTGCTGGACGCGCAGGGCGAGGACGGCGTCGGCGAGTGGAACCTGATCGCCAACGCGCTGGGCATAAAGTCGATCCGGCTCGACCCGATGGCGGCCCGGGACGGCGGGGTGAAGCTCAACCCGCTGGACCCGGCGATCACCCAGACCGGCCAGCTGTCGCTGCTGCGCACCATCGTCGAGGTGGCGATGGGGCGCGGGCTGGAGGAGCGGGCGGGGTTCGCGCTGAAGGCGGCGCACGCCCATGTGATCGCCTCGGTGACCGACCGGCAGCCGGTGCTGGACGACATCATCGACACCCTGCGCAGCCCCGAGCTGGCCTCGGTGGAGTCGCTCGGGGTCGGGGTGGACGAGGTGCAGTCCTGGGGTCTGGACGTGGCCCTGGTGCTGGACCGGCTGGTCGACGGTGACCTGCGCGGCATGTTCGACGGGCCGACCACCGACGGCATCGACCTGGACGCGCCGCTGATCGTGTTCGACCTGTCGCACATCGACCGGAACTCGATCGCGATGCCGATCCTGATGGCGATCGTCGGCGTCTGGCTGGAGCACACCTGGATCAGGCCGGACCGGCGCAAGCGGATCTTCCTGGTGGAAGAGGCCTGGCACATCATCAACAGCCCCTTCGTCGCCCAGCTGTTCCAGCGGCTGCTGAAGTTCGGGCGCCGGCTCGGTCTCTCCTTCGTGGCGGTGGTGCACCACCTGTCCGACGTGGTGGACGGCGCGGCCGCCAAGGAGGCCTCGGCGATCCTCAAGATGGCCTCCACCCGGACGATCTACATGCAGAAGGCCGAGGAGGCGAGAGCCACCGGCCGGGTGCTGGGTCTGCCGCGCTGGGCGGTTGAGATCATCCCCACACTCTCGCCCGGCATCGCGGTCTGGGACGTCAACGGCAACGTCCAGGTGGTGAAGCACATCATCACCGAGGCCGAGCGGCCATTGGTCTACACCGACCGCGCGATGACGGAGGACACGGTCGCCGAGCGGACCCGTGCGGAGCGCCAGTTGGCGTCCGAACCAGGTCTCTGAACCCCGCTCCGGCGTGCGCCGGAGCCCCCGCCGCGTCAGTCCGGTCCGGCTCCGGGCCGCTGCGGCGCGCCCGTCCGGCGGCCCGCCGTGCGGCGACGGTTCGTCAGCAGGTAACCCTGTCGTTACGTCCAGGGTCCTGACAGCTACGCGCGTTGACTCTAGGCTGCACTGGCGCAACGCCTCCCGTCGCCCGTCCACGCATGTCGACCGCCGGGCGCTCTCTCAAGGTGCAGGGGACCTTCATGCTCACCGTCAGATCCCGACGTGCCGTTCTGGCCGCCGTCGCCGCGGCCGGCCTCGTCGGCACCGTGGCCATGCCGACCGCCGCCCAGGCCGCGGACGCCAAGCGTCACAAGACCGTCAACCTCCAGCTGCTGGCGATCAACGATTTCCACGGCAACCTGGAGCCCCCGGCCGGTTCGTCCGGCACCATCCGGGAGATCGACCCGGCGACCGGTCAGCCGGTCAGCACCCCGGCCGGCGGCATCGAGTACCTGGCCACCGCGCTGCGCCAGGCCCGGATCCCGGCGGACGACTCGATCACCGTCGCCGCCGGTGACATCGTCGGAGCCTCCCCGCTGACCTCGGCGCTCTTCCACGACGAGCCGACCATCGAGGCGATGGACAAGCTCGGCCTGGACGTCACGGCGGTCGGCAACCACGAGTTCGACGAGGGCTCCAAGGAGCTCATCCGCCTCCAGGACGGCGGCTGCCACCCGGTGGACGGCTGCTACGAGGAGGGGCGCAAGTTCAAGGGCGCCAACTTCAACTACCTGGCCGCCAACGTCACCAACGAGAAGACCGGCAAGCCGATCCTGGCCCCGTACTGGGTGACCAGGTCGCAGGGCGTCAAGGTCGGCTTCATCGGCGCGACCCTGGAGGGCACGCCGAACATCGTCACCGCCGAGGGCGTCAAGGGCCTGAAGTTCGGCGACGAGGTCGACACGATCAACAAGTACGCGGCCGAGCTGAAGAAGCAGGGCGTGAACTCGATCGTCGCCCTGATCCACGAGGGCGGGCTGCCGGCCAGCAGCACCTACAACTACGACTGCGGCGCCGCCGGCGAGGGCATCTCCGGCCCGATCGTCGACATCGCCAAGAACCTGGACCCGGCGATCGGCGCCATCGTCACCGGTCACACCCACAACGCCTACGCCTGCACCATCCCCGACCCGCAGGGCGTGCCGCGCTCGGTGACCAGCGCCGCCTCGTTCGGCCGGCTCTACACCGAGATCGACCTGAAGCTCGACAAGACCACGGGCACCATCGTGCGCCCCTCGGTCAAGGCCGAGAACCACATCGTGCGCCGCACGGTCGAGAAGGCCCCGGACATGACGGCGCTGATCGACCACTACTCCAAGCTGGCCGCGCCGATCGCCAACCGCCCGCTGGGCTACATCGCCTCGGACATCAACGGCCGCGGCAACAGCGACCTGGAGAAGCCGCTCGGTGACGTGATCGCCGACGCCCAGCTGGCCGGCCTGGCGCCCGCCGACAAGGGCGGCGCGCAGCTCGCCTTCATGAACCCCGGCGGCATCCGCTCGGACCTGGTCTACAAGGCGAGTGGGGCCGAGGGCGACGGCGTGGTGACCTACGGCGAGGCGTTCACCGTCCAGCCGTTCACCAACATGATGCAGGTCAAGACGCTGACCGGCGCCCAGCTGGTCCAGCTGCTCCAGCAGCAGGTGAGCGGTGCCAACGCGGCCTCGCCGAAGGTCCTGCAGTCCTCCAAGGGCCTGACCTACACGCTGGACATGCGCAAGGCCGGTGCGGACCGGGTGCTCGTGGACTCGATCCGGCTGAACGGTGCGGCGATCGACCCGGCCGCCAAGTACCGCGTCGCGGCCAACGAGTTCCTGGCCGGCGGCGGCGACGGCTTCCCGGCCTTCGCGGCCGGCACCGACAAGCTGGTCGGCGCCTCCGACCTGGACGTCTTCGCCGCCTACCTCGGTGCCAACAGCTCGGCGGCCGCGCCGCTGAAGGCGCCGGCGCAGGACCGCATCAAGGTCATCGGCCCGGGCGTCGACAACGACTGACCGGAGCCGACGGAGGAACGGGCGGGGCGCTGTCGGGGCGCCCCGCCCGTTCCGTCCGTCCGGGCCCGGCGGCTAGCCGGCCGAGGGGCCGCCCGGCAGCCGGACGGTGGCCAGGGCGCCCGGGCCCCCGTCGTGCGCCGGGCCGAGCGACACCTCGCCGCCCGCCTCCCGCACGCTCTGCGCGACGATCGACAGCCCCAGGCCGGACCCGGGGAGCTGGCGCGAGGACGGCGAGCGCCAGAAGCGGTCGAAGACGTACGGCAGCTCGTCCGACGGGATCCCGGGGCCGTGGTCCCGGACGGTCAGCACGCCCTGGTGGAGCCGGACGTCGATCGCGGCGCCGGGCGGGCTGTACTTGACCGCGTTGTCCAGCAGGTTGATCACGGCGCGCTCCAGCGCGGCGGCGTCGCCCTGGACGAACCACGGCTCGACGTCGGTCTCGAAGACCAGCCCCGGACCGCGGAGCTTCGCCCGGGCGACGGCCCGGTCGGCGAGCTCGTGCAGGGCGACCACCGCCAGGATCCGGCCCGGTTTCGGCGTGTCGGGGCGGGAGAGCTGGAGCAGGTCGCCGATCAGGACGGTGAGCTCCTGCATCTGCGCCTTCATGTTGCCGAGCAGCTTGGTCCTGGTCGCGGCGGGCAGCGGACGGCCGGTGTCGTCGCTGCGGATCATCAGGTCGACGTTGGTGCGCAGTGAGGTGAGCGGGGTGCGGAGCTCGTGCCCGGCGTCGGCGATCAGCCGCGTCTGGCGGTCGCGGGAGTTGGCGAGCGCGGTGCTCATCGAGTTGAACGAGGCGGAGAGCCGGGCGATCTCGTCGCTGCCGTGCACGGGGATCGTGCTGCCGACCTCCTCGGTGCGGGCGATGTGCTCGACCACGTCGGTGAGCCGGTCGACGGGCTTGAGCGCCGAGCGGGCCACGAACCGGCCGGCGACCCCGGCGAGGATGATGCCGCCGAGGGCCACGCCCCCGAGGATCAGGGCGAGGTTCTGCAGCGACTCCTCGGTCGACTTGGTCGGGGAGGCGACCATGATGAGCACGGAGGAGTGGTTGGTGGCGACGGCTGTGGTGATCTTGACCGTGGCGGGATCACCGTTGGTGAAGCGGCCGTCGCGGATGATCGACTGATTCGGCTTCAGCGCGAACGCCCGGGCGTCCTCCGGCTGGATCACGATCGCCCTGGTGGCACTCGCCGGCAGGGTGACGCAGGCCGGGTCGGCCCAGACGAACTGGGTGTCCCGGGCGGCGGGGCCACCGCCCGGAGGCTCCGGCAGGGTCCCGGCCTCCTTGGCCTGCTGGACCATCTTCAGGGCGGCTTCCGGGGTCGTGGCGCACGGAAGGCTCAGCGGGGCCGCGCGGGGAGGCGGCACGTTCTGCAGGTCGTTGCGGACCTGCCCGTACAGCTGCTTCTCCACGATGAACCAGCAGGCCAGCGCCGACAGGGCGATCGCCACCGCCACCGCCGCCGCCGTCAGGAAGGTGAGCCGGCGGCGCAGGGACTGGGCGCGGTACCAGCGGGCGAGCCGCTGCCGGCGGTGGACGCGGGGCGGTAGCAGGGGCGGGGGCGGGGTGGCGGTGTCGCTCACGCCGTGGTGCCGGCGGCCGGGCGGAGGGCGTAGCCGACGCCGCGTACGGTCTGGATGATCCGGGGCATGCCGCCCTGCTCGGTCTTGCGGCGCAGGTACATCACGTAGACGTCCAGGGAGTTGGAGGAGGGCTCGAAGTCGAAGCCCCAGACCGCCTTGAGGATCTGCTCGCGGGTGAGCACCTGGCGGGGGTGCGAGAGGAACATCTCCAGCAGCATGAACTCGGTGCGGGTCAGCTCGACCGGCCTGCCGGCCCGGGTGACCTCGCGGGTGGCGGTGTTCATCCGGAGGTCGGCGAAGGCCAGGACCTCGCTGTCGTCCTCGACGGCCGCGGCGCGGGCGGCGGCCTCGGTGGCGAGGGCGTTGCGGCGGAGCAGGGCGCGGACCCGGGCGAGCAGTTCGTCGAGTTCGAAGGGCTTGGCGAGGTAGTCGTCGGCGCCGACGTCCAGGCCGGTGACCCGGTCGCCGACGGCGTCGCGGGCGGTCAGCATCAGGACCGGGACGGTGTCGCCGCGCGAGCGCATCCGGCGGACGGCGGTGAGGCCGTCCATCCGGGGCATCATGATGTCCAGCAGGACGAGGTCGGGCTTCTCCCGCTCGACGGTCTCCAGCGCCTCGTAGCCGTCGGTGGCGGTGACGACCTCGTAGCCCTCGAAGGCGAGGCTGCTCTCCAGGGCGTCCCGGAGGGCGGGTTCGTCGTCGACCACGAGGAGCCGGGCGGAGGCCGGTCCGGGCTCGGCGGGGGTGCGGTCGTCGGCGGCCGGGGTCATGGGCGGTTGCCCTTTCTCGTCGTCTCTCCTCGGCGGAGAGCCTGTCGGGAGCCTGCTGGGGTGCTGCTCGGGTGCTGCGGAACTGCCGGGGCGCTGCTCGGGTGCTGAGGTGACCTGCTCGGAGTAATTGTCCGTCTAGATGTTCTGCCCGGCCTGCAGCTCGGGCAGCACCTGCTTGATGTCGTTGATCGGGATGGCGAACCCGAGGCCGACGCTGCCGGCGGTGCCGCCGCCGGCCGTGGAGCTGGAGCCGCCGGCCGAGTACATCGCCGAGTTGATGCCGATGACCTGGCCGTTCGCGTTGATCAGCGGGCCGCCGGAGTTGCCGGGGTTGAGCGCGGCGTCGGTCTGGAAGGCCTTGTAGGTCGCGGTCTCACCGCTGTTCTGCTGCGGGGTGCTGCCGCGCAGACCGGGCAGGTTCGGGAAGCCGAAGCCGCCGTTGCCGCTGGTGGTGCCCTCGTCGACCTGGACGGTGACCTCGCGGTTCTCGGCGCTGATGATGCCGGAGGTGACGGTGCCGGTGAGGCCCTCCGGGTTGCCGATGGCGACGACCGCGTCGCCGACCCCGACGGTGGAGGAGTCGCCGAGGGTGGCGGGGCTGAGGTTCTTGGCGCCGCTCGCGGTGATCACGGCGGCGTCCAGGGACTTGTCGGTGCCGGTGACGGTGGCCTTGGCGGTGGAGCCGTCCTTGAAGGTGACGGTGACCTGGCCGCCGTCGGAGGCGCCGGAGACGACGTGGTAGTTGGTGAGGATCCGGCCGTCCTTGTCGAGCACCACGCCGGTGCCGGTGGCGGTGCCGTTCGCGGTCTTCACGGTGATCTGGACGACGCTCGGCGAGACGGCCGAGGCGATCGCGGCGACGTCGGCGCTGCCGTCCGAGCGGGCGGAGACCGGGCTGGCGATGGTGCCGGTGCGGGTGGCCGAGCCGTGTTCCTGGGCGGCGACCACACCGCCGGTCACCCCGCCGAGGACGGCGGCGACCGCCGCGACGGCGGTGACCAGCGCGACCCGGCCGCGCAGGAGGCCGCGCCTGCCCCGGCCGCCGTGCCCGCCGTGGGACGTCGGTCCGTCGGCGGCCGGGGGCGCCGGCGGCATCGGCGGGGCCGCGGGCGGGGGAGGGGGCGGGGTGCCGACCGAGGGGTGACCGGCGGCCGGGTACCCGGTGGTCGTGCTGTCGAGGACGGTGCCCCGGACGACCTGTCCCTCGGCGGGGTGCGGGTGTCCGTGCGGGGCCCGGTACGGGTCGTACTGCTCGCTGCCGTGCTGCTGATCGCTCATGCCGACCAACGTCCGCCCGCCGGATGAGGATCCGATGAGAACGGGGTCAGAAGCCCCCGAGAAGCCCGTTGACTTCTCATAAAGCCTGGTCAGGCCGGGACCGCCGCTAGGACGGCCGAGTCTCCTGCGGCGCGCTCGGCCGGCAGCCGCAGGAACGGCGGATGACCAGGCGCGACGGGAACTTCCGGACCCGCTCGGTGTCCGAGCCGGGCACCATCAGCGAGTCGTCGAGGACGAGGTCCACCGCGGCCCGGGCCATCGCGTCGCGGTCGGAGGCGACGGTGGTCAGCGGCGGGTCGGCGAAGGCGGCCTCGGGCACGTCGTCGAAGCCGGCCACCGCGAGGTCCTCCGGGACCCGCAGGCCGAGCTCGCGGGCGGCCCGCAGCACGCCGATCGCCTGGTCGTCGGTGGAGCAGAAGACGGCGGGCGGCCGCTCGGCCGAGCCCAGCAGGCCGAGCGCGACCTCGTAGGCGCCGTAGCGGTGGAAGGGCGCGTCGATCAGGTGCGGTTCGGTGGGCAGGCCGTGGGCGTCCATGGCGCGCTGCCAGCCCTCGACGTGGTCGATGACCGGGTCGCCGGGGGCGGGGGACTCGACCGGGCCGCCGAAGCAGGCCACGTACGGGTGCCCGTGCTCCTCCAGCAGGTGGCGGACGACGGCCTCGGCGCCGGCCACGTCGTCGGTGACCACCGCGACGTCGTCGATCGCCTCGGGCCGGCGGTGCAGGAGCACCACCTTGGCGCCCTCCATCGCGGCGAACTCCTCGGCCGCCCGCTGCGAGGGGCCCTGGCTGACCAGGATCAGGCCGGAGACCCGCATGCCGAGGAAGGCGCGGACGTAGTGCACCTCGCGGTCGTCCACGTAGTCGGAGTTGCCGATCAGGACGAGCTTGCCGCGCTCGGAGGCGGCGCGTTCCACGGCGTGCGCCATCTCGGCGAAGAACGGCTGGCGGGCGTCGGGGACGACCATGCCGATCAGGTTGGTGCGGCGGGAGGCCATCGCCTGGGCGACGCTGTTCGGCCGGTAGCCGAGCTGCTCGATCGCCGCGAGCACCTTCTCCTTGGTCGCGGGCGCGACCGGGCGCGGCCCGTTGTTGATGACGTAGCTGACGACCGCGGTCGAGGTACCAGCCAGTCGGGCTACATCGTCGCGCGTCACTTTGGCCACGGGAGGAGTCTACGCGTGTGGCGTCCGCCCGGGCAGTGGTAGCTCGGCTGCTCGGCGGATGCCGGCAGGACAGCGCGGGGCGAATCCGGACAGGCCGGGCGGCGGGCGGCCGCCCGGCCGGCGGTCAGGCCTCCAGCGAGGCCGCGGAGCGCTGCGCGAGGTCCGGCCGTTCGCCCTTGTCCGGCTTCTCCGGGACGACGAAGCGGTAGCCGACGTTGCGCACGGTGCCGATCAGCTGCTCGTTCTCGACGCCGAGCTTGGCCCGCAGGCGCCGGACGTGGACGTCGACCGTCCGGGTGCCGCCGAAGTAGTCGTAGCCCCAGACCTCCTGGAGCAGCTGCGCCCGGGTGAAGACCCGGCCGGGGTGCTGCGCGAGGTACTTGAGCAGCTCGAACTCCTTGAAGGTGAGGTCGAGCACCCGGCCCTTGAGCTTGGCGGAGTAGGTGGCCTCGTCGACCGAGAGGTCGCCGTTGCGGATCTCCATCGGGCTGTCGTCGGTGGTCACCTGGAGGCGGCCGAGGGCGAGCCGCAGCCGGGCCTCCACCTCGGCGGGGCCGGCGGTGTCCAGCAGGACGTCGTCGATGCCCCACTCCGCGGTGACGGCGGTCAGGCCGCCCTCGGTGACCACCAGGATCAGCGGTGAGCCGATGCCGGTGGAGCGGAGCAGCTGGCAGAGGCTGCGGATCTGCGGCAGGTCCCGCCGGCCGTCGACCAGGATGACGTCCGCGCTGGGGGTGTCCACCAGGGCGGAGCCCTCGGCGGGCGCCACCCGGACGTTGTGGAGCAGCAGGCCGAGGGCCGGCAGTACCTCCGCGGAGGGCTGCAGCGCGTTGGTGAGGAGGAGCAGAGAACTCATACCCGGTAGTCCCCTTTCCGGGTCGTCGCGGTCGCGTGACGGCTGCCGCCACAGCCGGTTGGCGCACGTGCGAGGAGGTGTCGCGCGCGGGCCCCGGGTGGGGCGGCGGCGGGCGACGCGAGGGAGGTGGGGGAGGAGGCCAGGCGTTCACCGGAGGATTCACCGGCGTGCACGGCAGAACGAGGCGTGCGTCGGAGGTCCCGCAACCCCTGGTGCACCGTTTCTGCCCTGCCCATCCCGTGAACCTTCCGGTCTGTCCCGTACCGGGCGGCGGCCCGGAGCCGGGATCCGACACCCCGTCCTGGTCCCGGTACGTCGTTGTGCCGGGAATGGCGGGGCGGTTCCTGCTCCGCGCCGGGGGTGGACCGACGAATCGCAAGAACGTCCGTACTGGCGTCCTGAAAGCACGAAAGGATCCGGGGGCGACTCTGCCCGGATCCCTCAGGGGTCGAGGATAGCCGACCTGCTCTCTCGCCGGGAGGGCTCGAAAGCGGCCGTTCGGCCTTTTCGGGCACGCCGGGGGTGAGCCTGACCACAGCGTCGTGCGGGCGCCGGCACCCGCACGGCCAGGGCGATTGCCGGTCGGGTCGGCGGACACGCCATCATGGGACGCGTATCGGCGGCACCGTGCGCGTACCTCTTTCGAGTGGTGTTCGGCCGCCGGTGGGGACCCGCCCGGGGCACCGGGCCCGGGCGAGGACGACGAGAAGGGGTTGCCATGGGCGCGACCACCGAACCAGCGGGCGCCGCTCGGGTGAGCGGGACGATCCGCTACTGGGCGGCGGCGAAGTCGGAGGCCGGGCTGGCCGAGGAGCCGTACGAGGCGGCGACCCTGGCGGAGGCGCTCGCGGCGGCCAGGACGCGGCACGCCGACCGGCCGAAGCTCGTCCGGTTGCTCGGACACTGCTCCTACCTGGTCGACGGCTCTCCCGTCGGCGGCCGTGACCACGCGACGGTGTCCCTCACCGAGGGCGGCACGGTCGAGGTGCTCCCGCCGTTCGCGGGAGGGTGAGCGGCGTGACGGACCCGAACAACGTGAACGGCGGCCCGCAGGGGACCGGCCCGGGCGGCTGGCAGCAGCAGCCGCAGCAGCCGCCGCATCCGCAGGCGCAGTCCCAGCACCCGTACGCCCCCCAGCAGGGGTACGCGCCGGAGCCGCAGGAGCAGGTGGCCCGGCCGTACGCCCCTGCTCCCGCTCCCGCTCCCGCCCCCGCCGCGGGCCGGGCACCGGGGCAGCCGGAGCACCCGGGGAGCCGGCCGCCGGCCGGTGCTCCCGGGCAGCCGCCCCAGCAGCCGTACGGGCAGCAGCAGCCCCCGCAGCCCCCGCCGTACGGACAGCCCCGGCCTCCGCAGCAGCCGTACGGGCAGCAGCGTCCGCAGGCCCGGCCGGGCGGTCAGCGGCAGGCCGGACCGCAGCAGGCCGGACCGTCGTACGGGCAGCAGCCGCAGCCGTACGGACAGCCGCCGCTCGGGCAGCCGCCGTACGGGCAGCAGCCGTACGCCCAGCCGCCCGTCGACGACGCGGCGACGGCCCTGCTCCCGCCCGTCCCGCCGATGGACGACGCGGCGACGACGCTGCTCCCACCGGTGGTGGTGTCGGGCACGATGCCGCCCGCGCCGGCCCCGGCCGCGAACCCGGCCCCCGCCCCGGCCCCGGCGCACGTCCTCGACTCGCCGACCATGACGCTCAAGCGCCCGACGGCCCCCGCCGACGGCCCCGGTGCCCCCACCGGCCGCCGCCGCGCCGGTGCCCCGCACGGCGCCGTGCCGGGTCGGCCAGGCACCGCCGCGCCCGGACCGGTGGCGCCCGGTTCCGCCGCGCCCGTCCGGACCGGTTCGCCGATCATCGACCCGGGCCTGCAGCCCGCCCTGATCACCGCCGGTGCGGCCGCGCTGCTGGCCGGGGGCGCGGCGATCGGGCAGCCGGCGCTGGCGCTGGTCGTCGCGCTGCTCCAGGTGCTGACCGCGGCCGGCTGGTTCCGGCTGAACGGCATGTGGCCGGCCCGTCAGGGCATCGCCCTCGCCGTGCTGGCCGGTCTCACCGCCGACGTGGCGGTGCTGCTGGCCGACTCGGACGGCGGGGCGGCAGCCGTCGTCGGCACCCTGGGCGGGTTCTTCCTGCTGGTCCTGGTGCTCCAGACGTTCCGCCCCTCGGACCCGAAGGAGCGGTTCTACGCGCTCACCGTGCTCGGTTCGGCCAGCGTGGTGACGGTGCTCTGCACCGCGCTGCTGCTGGCGGACTGGGTGCCGGCGGCGGTCGGCGCGGTCGCGCTGGCCACCGTGCTGGCCGCGGCGCCACTGCCCGGGCCGAAGCAGCTGGGCCCGGTGCTCGGACTGCTGGCGGCCGTGGTGTTCGGCCTGGTCCTCGGCGCCCCGTTGGCGCTGGGCGTGCTGGCGGGTCTGGGCGCCCTGGTCGGCCGCCGGGTGGCCGGGTACGACTTCCCGTCCCGCTTCGTGCACATGACGGCGGGCGTGGCCCTGCCGCTGGCGGTGGCCTCGCCGCTGATCTGGCTCGCCACCCGGCTGCTGGCGGGCTGAGGTCCGGCGGCACGCCCCGCGACGCCCGGCTCCGGAACCATGGTCCGGAGCCGGGCGTCGTACGGTCGTGCGAGCGCGGCCGTCGCGGCGGCCGGCCGGGCGGGGCGCTCGCGGGCCCGGTGGCGCCGACCGGACCGACGAGTAGGACCGGACCGACCGGTAAGACGAGACGACCGGTAAGACGAGATCGACGAAGAGAACGACGCGTACGACGACAGCGGCGGGCGACGACGGGGGAGAGCGATGCGCGGTTGGCTGAAGGCGACGATCGGTTTGGTGGTCCTTTCCGGCCTGCTGGTGGGCGCGGACCGGATCGCCGTGGGCCTGGCCGAGGACGAGGTCGCCGAGCAACTGGTGAAGAGCGGCCGGATGAGCCATCGGCCGGACGTGTCGATCGGCGACGTCCCGTTCCTCACCGATCTGCTGTCGAAGAAGGTGGACGACCTCCGGATCTCGGCCGACGGGCTGACCGTCGGTGACGGCACCCGCCAGGTGGCGCTGCACTCCTTCGAGGCCCGGCTGTCCGGCGTCGCGGTGAGCGACAGCCTGCGCAGCGCCACGGTGGCCAAAGGCAGCGGCAGCGGCCTGATCTCCTACGCCGACCTCGCCCAGCTGCTGCCGCCCGCCGCCGAGATGGTGCCCGCCGCCGGGAAGCTGCCGGTGGCCCCCAACGCCCGGCTGAGCCTGTCGTACGGCGGGCCGGGCAGGATCAAGGCGGCGCTGGGCCCGCTCGCGGTCGGCGAGGGTTCGGTGCACAGCCAGGGCAACACCGTCACGACGGACGGGTTCCAGCTCAGCGGGGTGGCCGCGATGGTGGCGGGCCTGACCAACCAGAAGGTCGATCCGGTCAGTTTCACCCTCGACCAGCTCCCGGCCGGGCTGAAGCTGTCCGGGGTGACCCCGAAGGAGGAGGGCCTCCAGCTGTCCTTCCAGGGCGACGGCGTGACCCTGATCGGGTGACGCCGGCCGCAGCGCCGGCCCGCACCGCCTGCCGCGCCACCGGCCCGCACCGCCGTACCCCGTACCGCCGTACCGCCGTACCCCGCACTCCTTGCCCCTGTTCCGCTCCGCGAGACGCGCTGTCCAGCGCCGACCGTGGAGCGGTGTGCTTCCCGCCCCCGGCCGTCCCCCGGGGAGGCCCCGAACGGCGGCTGGCCGGTTCCCGCCCACCATGAGAAGGTCAAATCTCGTTATATGAGCCATCTGGTCTCAATATTCGATACGCTGGTGACAGCGGGTGCCCCGTGTCCCTAGCATCGTCGGCATGAAGCGACAGACGGACCTCACGAAGCGGCGGGCGGTAGACCTGTGCCGCGTGGCCGCCTGTCTGTGTCGAATGCGCTAACTCGGCGTCTTTGCAGGGCATTTCCCGCCCGCCGCCGATTCTCCCGGTGATCTGGCCCGGTGCCCCGTACCGGCCGTTCCCGCTGCACACCGCAGACCACCGCTCGGAACAGTGCGCCTCCCTGGTTCGTCCCATTATTCGGACATGAATTCGGAACGGCCGCCGACGAGCACCCGCAGCAGCACCTTCCGCAAACCGCCCTCGGATGGAGAACACCACCATGAGCCGCAGCGACGTCCTGGTCGACGCCGACTGGGTCCAGGCCCGCCTGGACGACCCGAAGGTTGTCATCGTCGAGGTCGACGAGGACACCTCCGCCTACGACAAGAACCACATCCGCAACGCCGTCCGGATCGACTGGAAGAGCGACCTCCAGGACCCGGTCCGCCGCGACTTCATCGACCAGGCCGGCTTCGAGGCGCTGCTGAGCGCCAAGGGCATCGCCAACGACGACATCGTGGTGCTCTACGGCGGCAACAACAACTGGTTCGCCTCGTACGCCTACTGGTACTTCAAGCTGTACGGCCACGGCGATGTCCGCCTGCTGGACGGCGGCCGCAAGAAGTGGGAGCTGGACTCCCGCGACCTGGTCGCCGAGGTGCCGGCCCGCCCCGCGACCGAGTACAAGGCGCAGGCCGTCGACTCCTCGATCCGTGCCTTCCGCGACGACGTGATCGCCGCCATCGGCACCCTCAACCTGGTCGACGTCCGCTCGCCCGACGAGTTCTCCGGCAAGCTGCTCGCCCCGGCCCACCTCCCGCAGGAGCAGTCGCAGCGCCCCGGCCACGTGCCGAGCGCCCGCAACATCCCGTGGGCCAAGAACGCCAACGACGACGGCACCTTCAAGAGCGACGACGAGCTGAAGGCCCTGTACGAGGCCGAGGGCATCGACCTGGCCAAGGACACCATCGCCTACTGCCGCATCGGCGAGCGCTCCGCGCTCACCTGGTTCGTGCTGCACGAGCTGCTCGGCCAGGAGAACGTGAAGAACTACGACGGCTCCTGGACCGAGTACGGCAGCCTCGTCGGCGTGCCGATCGAGCTCGGCAACTGAACCGCCGGCTCCACCTGTAAGGCTGAAGGGAAGACAAGACATGTGCGGTGCGAAGGCCGGTGGGCCGGACCTGGCAGGAGTTGACGTGGCGAACGAGACGATCATCCAGGGTTCCGTGACCCGAGACGGCGAGCCGGTGAACGGCTACGTCCGGCTGCTCGACGAGGGCGGCGAGTTCACGGCCGAGGTTCCCACCTCGGCGACCGGCCAGTTCCGGTTCTTCGCCCGCCCGGGCAAGTGGACGCTGCGCGCGCTCGTCCCGGGGCAGACCGTGGACCGCCAGGTGGTCGCCTCCCAGGGCAACCTGACCGAGGTCGCCATCGCCGTCTGAGCGCTCCGACCCCGCTCCGAGCGCCCCGCGTGCGCTTCGCACGCCGAGCGCTCCGGGTGACCGAGTGCGCCGGATCCGGCCCGAAACTGCCGGATCCGATCCCGAGGGCCCCTGCTTCCGCAGGGGCCCTCGGTCGTACGGTGGAAGCGTGCAGGGGAGCCGGCGGCATCGCTACTACTTCGCCATGATGGGCGTCTGCCTGGGGCTGTTCGTCCTGGCCTGGGGCGTGGTCCGGTTCTGGTCCGTCCCGGCCGCGATCGGCATGTGCGTGGTCGCGATGGTGATCCCGCCCGCCGCCGCGGTGTTCGCGAACAAGCGGGACCCCGAGGACGACTGGTGGAACGACCCGCGCTGGGAGGACCCGAAGTGGGACGACCCCGGTCACGACCGGGACCACCCGGACCACGAGGGGCGGCGGGGGCCGGATCAGTAGACGAGGGCCTGCACGCCGTCCGCCATGATCTCGCTGACGAAGACCTGCGCGCCCGCGATCCGGACGCCCTCGACGGTGTCCTTCTGCTCGATCCCGCGCCGGGCCGCGCACTGCGTGCAGAGGGTGACGGTGCCGGCCGCCAGGATCGACTCCAGCAGGTCCGGCAGCGGCGCCGCGTGCGGCAGCTCGAACTCCGCCGCCCGCCCCGGCAGGGCGAACCAGGACGACTCGCCGGTCAGCCAGAGCGAGACCTCGATCCCGCTGGCGACGGCCACCGCCGCCACCGTGAAGGCCTGCGAGCAGCGCTCCGGCGCGTCCGCACCGGCGGTGACCTTGATGACGAGCTTCTTCGAGCCGGACTTCGTATCGGAGGACATGCCGCCACCCTAGATCCCGGCGAAATGCCGACGTGGTGGGGCTCACCGAGACCCGTCGTCACCCGGCGGATAGAGTGAGCGCCAGCAAAATCCACCACACTGTCGCCGCCCTGGGAGCCCCCCGTGTCCGGTCTGGAAATCTTCTTCGACGGTCTGCTGGCCCTCATGGCCGTGCTGATCACCTGGTTCGCCATCTTCTCGGTGATGAAGCTGTACCAGGGCCAGCGCTGAGTCCGGCTGCCGTACGGTTGAAGCTGCCCCACATCGTCGACGACAGCGACCAGGAACATGATCGAGATCCCCTCTGACCTCCACAAGGACGTCGTCCCGCTCGCCTTCCTCCTCGGCACCTGGGAGGGCGCGGGCGTCTACGCGCCGCTGCCCGGCGAGGAGGCCGCCGGTGCGGAGAAGTGCAACTTCGGCCAGGAGATCGTCTTCCGGCACGACGGCCGGCCGTTCCTGGAGTTCCGCTCCCGCACCTGGGTGCTGGACAGCGAGGGCGAGAAGGTCCGCCCGCTGGAGAACGAGCACGCGTTCTGGCGCGTGACCAGCAACCAGCACGGCACCAGCGGTGCCCGCGGGATCGAGATCTCCTCCGTCCGGGACGACGGCGCCGTCGAGATCTGGTACGGCGAGCTGGCCGACGGCAAGCCGCAGATCGACGTCTCCACCGACGCGGTGGCCCGGATCGAGGGCTCGCCGGAGTACTCGGGCGGCAAGCGTCTCTTCGGCTTCGTCAACGAGGAGCTGCTCTGGGTCGGCGAGAAGGCCGCCCCGAACGTGCCGCTGCGCCCGTACATGTCGGCGCAGCTGAAGAAGGTGCTCAGCCCGGCCCAGCTGATCAAGGACATCAACGACCTGCCGGACGACGGCATCGCCTTCTTCCGCTGAGCACGGCGCACCGCTGAGCACGGCGCACCGCCGGGCACAGCCCACAGCCCACCGCGCACGAGGTAGGGACCGGCCGACGGCCGGTCCCTACACTTGCATCAGGACCCCCGACCTTGGCAGGGACAGCACCGTGGCGGACACCGGCACCACAGACTGGCAGCTCTCCGGCGACTGGAAGGCCGATCTGCGTCAGCGCGGCTACCGCCTCACGCCCCAGCGCCAGCTCGTCCTGGAGGCGGTCGACGTGCTCGACCACGCGACCCCGGACGACATCCTCGGGCACGTCCGCCGGACGGCCAGCGGCATCAACATCTCCACCGTCTACCGGACCCTGGAGCTGCTGGAGGAGCTCGGCCTGGTGTCGCACGCGCACCTCGGCCACGGTGCTCCGACGTACCACCTGGCGGGCCGTCACCACCACCTGCACCTGGTCTGCCGGGACTGCGAGAAGGTCACCGAGACCGGTACCGAGATCGCCCGCCCGTTGATCGAGAGCCTGCGCGAGCAGCACGGCTTCGACACCGACCTCAAGCATTTCGCCATCTTCGGCCGCTGCGCCGACTGCACCGCCAAGCTCGCCGAGGACCGGCCGTAAGCTGGCCGGTATGAAGAGCCCGCTGCTTGCGCTGCCCGGTGCCGTCCCCGCCGAGGGAACCGACGAGGGCGTGGCCGCCCACTACGGCGACATCTTCCGCGAGCAACGCAACCTCGCGCGGGGCAGCGGCTTCGTGGACCTCTCGCACCGCGGCGTGATCACCGTGACCGGCGACGACCGGCTGGCCTGGCTGCACCTGCTGCTCACCCAGCACGTCAGCGAGCTGCCCGTGCAGCAGGCCACCGAGGCGCTGGTGCTCTCCCCGAACGGACACGTCGAGCACGCCCTGTACCTGGTCGACGACGGCACCACCACCTGGGCGCACGTCGAGCCGGGCACGGCGCAGGCGCTGCTCGGCTACCTGGAGAGCATGAAGTTCTTCTACCGGGTCGAGGTCGCCGACGCGACCGCCGACTACGCGGTGGTCCACCTGCCGGCCGGTTCCACCGCCGCGGCGGACGGCGCGGCGGCGGTCCGCGAGCTGGCCTACGGGCGGGACCTCTTCCTGCCGCGTGCCGAGCTGGCGGCGCTGACCGGGGGCTACGGCCCGGCGGCCGGGATCTGGGCGTACGAGGCGCTGCGGATCGAGGGCCACCGGCCGCGGCTCGGCTTCGAGACCGACCACCGGACCATCCCGCACGAGGTGGACTGGCTGACGACCGCCGTCCACCTGCAGAAGGGCTGCTACCGCGGCCAGGAGACGGTCGCCCGGGTGCACAACCTGGGCCGGCCGCCGCGCCGGCTGGTCTTCCTGCACCTGGACGGCACCGAGGAGACGCTGCCCCCGCACGGTACCGAGGTGCGGCTCGCCTCGGACCCGGACGGCCGGGCACTGGGCTTCGTGACGTCCTCGGCGCGCCACCACGAGCTGGGGCCGATCGCGCTGGCGATCGTCAAGCGGAACGTCCCGGTGGACGCGGTGCTGCTGGCCGGGACGGTGCCGGGGACGCAGGACGTGATCGTCCCGCAGTAGCCGGGCCGGTCGGGCCCCGGTCCGGTCAGACCTCGACCAGGACGGTGAACGGGCCGTCGTTCACCAGTGCGACCCGCATGTCCGCGCCGAAGCGGCCGGTCTCGACCTTGGCGCCCAGGGCGCGCAGCTGGGCGACCACCTCGTCCACCAGCGGCTCGGCGACCGGGCCGGGGGCGGCGGCGTTCCAGGTGGGGCGGCGGCCCTTGCGGGCGTCCCCGTAGAGGGTGAACTGGCTGATCACCAGGAGCGGCGCGCCCAGGTCCGAGCAGGACCGCTCGACCCCGTCGGCCCGGGCCCCGTCCGGCTCCAGCAGTCGTAGCGTCCAGAGCTTGCGGGCCAGTTGGGCCGCCTTGGCGGGGGTGTCCTCGTGGGTGACGCCGACCAGGACGCAGAGCCCCGGTCCCTCGATCGCGCCGACGGTCTCGCCGGCCACCGTCACCCTGGCCTCGGTCACTCGCTGCACCACTGCTCGCATGCGGCCATTGTGCCGGAGCGGGCGGCGCGTTCCGGCGGCCCCCTGGGGAGCGTGCGGCAGGCGAGTACGCGCCGGGTGGTGCGCGCCTGCGCGCCAGGGGATGCCGCTCTCGCTGCGAAAAGCCCCGGTCATATCAGCCACCCCCGTTCGCCAGGGGGCCGTTCGGGTGCACGGGCGGTGCACCGGCGGTGGGCGGGGTGGCACGCTGGGGCGGTACGAGGGTCCGGGGCGCCAGAGGTCCGCCGCGCCGGGTCCGTTCGGCCGGGTGGTCGAGTCGGTAGGTCAGGCGTTCTGGTGGTGTCGCCCCGTGGGGTGGCATCGGCGAGGGCGGGAACCTTTCGGGGGCGATCGCGCGTGCCATCGGACGGGTGTGCGCGGCGGGTACGCGCGACGGCCCGCCCGGGGGACGGGTCGGACCGGCGGCAGGCGACGGGGTGCCGCGAGCGGGCGGGATCGGACGACGGCAGGTGGTTGGTTGATGGACGCGAGCAGCACGGCACGGGGCCGGTCCGGGCAGACGCCCGAGGGGCCGGAGCCGGTGGGGGGCTCCTCCGGCCCGGCAGCGGGTACGGAGGGTGAGCCCGATCTGGGGCGGTTGGGCCTGGAGCAGCTGCGCACCCTGCGCCGGGAGACCCTGGAGCAGGAGGCGGACCTCTCCTATCTGCGGCGCCTGCTGCACGGTCGGATGGACATCCTGCGGGCCGAGCTCGACCGCCGGCCGGGCGCGCTCCTGGTGGCGGCCGGGGGTGAGAGCCCGGCGGGCGGCGCGCTGCTGGACCGGCTGCCGGCCATCCTCACCGATGCCCCGTCGACGGTCCGCCGCTCCGCCCGGCACGTCACCCTGGGGCCGCCCCGTGGCCAGCAGTCCCAGCTGGAGGCGGACGCCCTGATGGGCGATGTCCAGCTGGCCGACCTGGCCGCGCACCCGCCCGAGGAGCTGCTGGCCGCGCTGGACCGGCTGCGCGCGCACGAGCGCGAGGTGTCCGGCCGGCGGCAGCTGCTGCTGCGGACGGCGGACGGCTGCAGTGCCGAGATCACCCGCAGGTACCGTGATGGGGAAGCGCGGGTCGACGACCTGCTCGCGGGCGGCCCGCTCTGACCGGGTGAGGTGTCCGGGGCGGGTGCGTGCGGTCCGGCTCGCCCCCGGCCCACCCTCACCCCGGAAGGCTTCCGCCATGTCCCACTCCGTCGCCCTGCCCGTGCTCGCCGAGGTCATACGCTCCGGCTTCACCGAGGGCCGGCACCACGGATCGCTGGTCCTGCTCGCCGCCGACGGCTCGGTGGACTTCGCGCTGGGCGACCCCGACGCCCCGGTCTTCCCGCGTTCGTGCGCCAAGCCGTTCCAGGCGGTGGCCACCCTGCGGGCGGGCCTGGCGATCGAGGGCGAGCTGCTGGCGCTGGCCGCCTCCAGCCACTCCGCGGAATCGTTTCACCTGGACGGCGTACGGCGGATCCTGGGTGACGCGGGGCTGGACGAGTCCGCCCTGCGGACCCCGGCCGACCTGCCGCTCGACGAGACCGAGGCCGAGCTGCGCCTGCGGTCCGGCGGCGGGCGCGCACCGATCCTGATGGACTGCTCCGGCAAGCACGCCGGCTGGCTGGCCGCCTGCGTCGCCAACGACTGGCCGACCGAGAGCTACCTCGACCCGGTGCACCCCCTCCAGGTGCTGGCCCGCGAGGCCATGGCGGAGGCCACCGGCGAGCCGGCGGCGCACGCCGGGGTGGACGGCTGCGGCGCCCCGCTGCTGGCCGTCAGCCTGACCGGCCTGGCCCGCGGCTACCGGGCGCTGCTGGGCGCCGAGCCGGGGACGCCGCAGCGCCGGGTGGCCGACGCCATGCGCGCCCACCCCGAGTACGTGGCCGGCACCCGCCGGGCCGACACCTGGCTGATGCGGGCGGTGCCGGGCGCGCTGTCCAAGATGGGGGCCGAGGCCGTGCAGGCGGTGGCGCTGCCGGACGGCCGGGCTCTCGCCTTCAAGATCGACGACGGTGGCGAGCGGGCCCGCGGGCCGGTCCTGGCGGCCGCGCTGCGCCGGCTCGGGGTGACCACGGCGGACGGCACGGTGGAGCGGATCGCGGCCGCGCCGCTGCTCGGCGGCGGGGTGCCGGTGGGCGGGATCCGGGCGGCCTTCTAGGCCCGCGCCCGGGTTCCCCGGCACGGGCGGCGCCGCGCGCCCGAGGACGGGGCCGGGGGCCCGCCCGGCGGGCGCCGGAGTGCGGACCGGCCGGTGGCGGTGCACGGTGGACGGGGGCCGTCGCACAGGTGAGGGAGTCCGTCATGAGCGAGCACGTCTACCGGGTGACCGAGATCGTCGGGTCTTCGACCGAGAGCATCGACGCCGCCATCCGCAACGGGGTGGAGCGGGCCTCCCGGACGCTGCGCAACCTCGACTGGTTCGAGGTGACGCAGGTCCGGGGGCACCTGGCGGAGGGCCGGATCCAGCACTACCAGGTCGGTCTGAAGGTCGGTTTCCGGCTCGACGACGACGCCTGACCGGGGCCCGGCGCGCGCCGGGCCCCGGTGCGCGGGGGTCGGCCGTGTCCAGCGGTCGCCGGAGTTCGGCGCCCGCCCGTGCCCGGCGCCCGTCCCCTGCTCAGCGGTCGCGCTCGGGCAGGACCAGCGGGACGCCCGTGCGCGGGTGCGCCAGCACCTCCACCGGGTGCCCGTAGACCTCGCTGAGCAGCGGCGCGCGCAGCACCTCGGCCACCGGGCCGTCGGCGATCGTCGCACCGGCGGTCAGCAGCACCACCCGGTCCGCGTAGGCCGCCGCCAGCGACAGGTCGTGCAGCACGACGACCACACCGTCCCCGGCGGCGGCCCGCGCCCGGGCGACCCGCAGCACCAGCTCCTGGTGACGCAGGTCGAGGGCGGCGGTGGGCTCGTCGAGCAGCAGCAGCGCGGTCCGCTGGGCCAGCACCCGGGCCAGCGCCACCCGGGCCCGCTCGCCGCCGGAGAGCGCGGTGAACGGCCGCCCGGCGAAGGCGGCGGACTCGGTCGCGGCCATCGCCCCGGCGACCACCGCGTCGTCCTCCGCGGCGGCGGCCGTGCCGGCCCAGGGGGCCCGGCCCATCCGGACCACCTCGTCGGCGGGGAACGGGAAGGACAGGGCGGCCGACTGCGGCAGCAGCGTGCGGTGCCGGGCGAGTTCGGCCGGCCGGTAGCCGGCCAGCGGGCGGTCGAGCAGCCGGACGGTGCCGGCGGTCGGCGCGAGGTCGCCGGCCAGTACGGAGAGCAGGGTGGACTTGCCGGCGCCGTTCGGCCCGAGCAGGGCGACCACCTCGCCGGCCGTCACCCGGACGTCCGCGCCGGCCAGCAGCTCGCGCCCGCCGACCGTCAGCCGGACGCCCTCGGCGGCGAGCAGCTCGGTGCCCGGGGCGGGGCGTCCGGGTACCTCGGGCCGGGTCCGCAGCCTCATGCCCAGCCTCCCTGCTTGGTCCTGGTGCGGCGCAGCAGCCAGAAGAAGAACGGGCTGCCGATCAGTGCGGTGAGCACGCCGAGCGGCAGTTCGGCGGGCTCGGCCAGGGTGCGGGCGGCGAGGTCGCCGACGACCAGGACGAGCGCGCCGCCGAGGGCGGAGGCGGGCAGCAGGAACCGGTGGCCCGGGCCGGCCAGCATCCGCAGCAGGTGCGGGACGACCAGGCCGACGAAGCTGATGATGCCGCTGACCGCGACGGCGGCGGCGGTGAGCAGGGCGACCAGGGTGATCAGCACCAGGCGCATCCGCTCGACGTCCACGCCGAGGTGGCGGGCCGGCCGTTCGCCGAGCGCCAGCAGGTCCAACTGCCGTGCGTAGCGCGGGGCGAGGGCCAGGCCGACGAGTGCGAACGGCAGTACCGCCAGCACCTTGCCCCAGGTGGCCTGGGAGAGCGAGCCGAGCTGCCAGAACGTCACCTGGCTGATCGCGGCGGAGTCGGCGGTGAACAGGAAGAGGCCGATCAGCGCTCCGCAGAAGGCGTTCACCGCGACACCGGTGAGGATCAGCGTGACCACCTCGGTGCGGCCGCCGGAGCGGGACATCGCGTACACCGCGAAGACCGTCAGCAGGCCGGTGGCGAAGGCGAAGGCGGTGACGGTCCAGTTGCCGAAGGCGTCGAGGCCGAGCACGATGCAGCCGACCGCGCCCACCGCGCCGCCGGAGGAGACACCGATCACGGCGGGCTCGGCCAGCGGGTTGCCGAACACGCCCTGCATCAGCGCGCCCGCGCAGCCGAGCGAGCCGCCGACCAGCAGGGCGAGCACCACCCGGGGGAGGCGGACGTTCCAGAGCACCGACTCCGGGACGCGGTCGAGCGGGTGGCCGCCGAGGCCGAGCCGGTGGCCGAAGGAGGCGAGGATGTCGCCGAGCGGGATGCGGTAGGCGCCGATGCCGGCCGCGAGCAGGGCGCAGAGCACCAGGGCGGCGGCCAGACCGGCGGTGATCACGGCGGTGCGCCGGGGTCCGGGCAGTGCGAGGGCCTTCTTCCGTACGGCGGTGCTCACTTGGCGGCCGTCGGGTAGAGCTGGTCGGCGATCTCGCGGAGCACCTGCGGGGTGCGCGGGCCGTAGCTGAGCAGCTGGCCGTCCTCGATCGAGACGATCCGGCGGTCCAGCCCGGCCGGGGTCTGGGCGACGCCGGGCAGCTTCAGCAGGCCGTCGACGCCGCCGACCGACTCCAGGCCCTTGCTCATCACCAGGATCGCGTCGGGGGCGGCCTTGACCAGGGCCTCGCTGGTGAGCGGGGTGAAGTCGCCGGTGAGCCCGGCGCCCTGGCCGGCGTCCGCGCCGCCGACGGCCTCGATCAGCGAGCCGGCGCCGGAGTCCGGGCCGCCGAGGAGGAAGACGGAGGCGCTGCCGCGCAGGTAGAGGAAGGCGACCTTGGGGTGCCGGCCGGCGGTGGGCAGCCCGGCCTTCGCCTCGGTGATCCGCTGCTCGGTGCGCTCCTTGAGCTGCCGTCCGGCGTCCGGGACGCCGAGGCCGGCGGCGACGGTGTCGATCCGGGGGCCGACGTCGGCGAGCTTCTTGGCGTCGTCGAGGACGATCAGCGGGACGCCCGCCGCGCGGATCTGCGCGATCGCCTCGGCCGGGCCGGTGGAGCGGTCGGCGAGGACGACGGTCGGGTGCAGCGAGAGCACGCCCTCGGCGGAGACGTCGTGCGCCTGGGTGATCACCGGGAGCGCGGCGGCCTGCTGGAAGGTGGTGGAGACGTCCCGGGCGACCACCCTGGGGCCGAGGCCGAGGCTGAACACGATCTCGGCGAGGCTCCCGTTGAGCGGGATGATCCGCTCGGCGCTGGTCACCGTGACCTGGCGGCCGTCGGCGGAGGCGGCGGTGGCCGGGAGCCGGGGAGCGGGCGTCTCGGCCAGTGGCTCCACGGTGTCCGGGGCGCGGGTGGCGGCGGCCCGGCCGGCCGCTCCGGTGGCGCCGGCGCCCGATCCGCAGGCGGTCAGCCCGAGCAGCATGCCGAGGGCCAGCAGCAGCAGGAGGGGGCCGCGGGTCACCCGGGGTCGGATCGTGCTGCTGCTCAACATGCGTCCCTTCGCTGGGAGTTGTCGTCGCCATCGGCGGCGGGCCGGGGAGATCGGCGAGACTCTTGACTCATATATTAGGTTAGCCTTACCTGAGTTTCGCAAGGGGGTCGGCGCCGCGCCGACCCCTCCCCAGTCGTGCCGAGGAGTGATCCGCCGTGCCTCTGCCAAGACGGCTCCGTCGCCTGGCCGCCACCCTGGTGGCCACCCTCGCCGCCCTCCTGACGGTGGCGCTGCTGCCGGTCCAGGCCGGGGCGGCGGAGGGTCGGGTGTCCGGCGGCCGGCTGGACTGGGGGATCCGGCAGTCCTTCCTGACCTACGTCACCGGCCCGATCGCCAAGGGGAGTTGGGCGCTCACCGGGGGCGCCGCCACGGTCGGCGGGAGCACCTTCCGGTTCCACTCGGCCACCGGCGCGTACGACCCGGCCACCGGCGCGCTGAGCGCCGCGTTCTCCGGCGGGGTCCGGTTCACCGGGCACCAGGAGAACGGCGTCGACGCGCTCGACCTGAGCATCGGCCGGCTCACCTTCCGGGCCGCCGCCGGCGGTGGCGCCGGGCTGTACGCGGACGTCAGCAGCAAGTCCAAGGAGACCGGCCGGGTCAGCAGCGTGAGCCAGGCCAAGCTCGCCGACCTCTCGCTGGCCGGGGTCGACCTGCGCGGCGCCGCCGGCACCCTGACGCTCGGCAACGTGCCCGCGACGCTGACCGATGCCGGGGCGAAGGCCTTCGGCAACTTCTACACCGCCGGGACGGCGCTGGACCCGGTCAACCTCTCGGTCAACCTGCCGGCGGCCCAGCCGACCCCGGCGGCCCCGTCGCCGTCCGCGCCGGCCGCCGCCCCGACCACCGACCGGCCGGCCGCGACGCCGGAACAGCCGACGGCCGCCCCGGCGTCGACGCCCCCGTCGGCGGCCGCCCCCGCGGCTCCGGCCCGGACGGAGTTCGCGAACGGCGCCCTCGACTGGGGGGTGCGCCGGACCTTCCGCGACTACGTCACCGGCGCGATCGCCCAGGGCCGCTGGGAGCTCGCCGGCGGCGCGGCGGACGGCGGCGCGTTCTTCCGCTGGACCCCCGCCAAGGGCGGGTACGACCCGGCGGCCGGCACCCTCACCGCCGCCTTCTCCGGCAGCGTCCGCTTCACCGGCCTGCGGAGCGGCGACGGCTACGGGCTCGACCTCACCCTCGCCAACCCGGGAGTGACGGTGGCCGGCGGTCGGGGCCGGCTGGTCGCGGACGTCTCCGGCCGTACGCCGGACGGCGGTTCGCAGGCGCTGACCGGGGTCGAGCTGGCCGCCTTCGATCCGGCCGGGCTCACGTCCGAGGCGGGCCTGCTGAAGGCCGCCGAACTCCCGCTCAAGCTCACCGAGGCGGGCGCCAAGGCCTTCGGCACGCTCTACCCGGCGGGTACCGAGATGGACCCGCTGAGCTTCGCCGTCGCCCTCGACCCGGCCGCCGCGCTCCCCCCGCTGCCCGACATCGGCAGCGCACCGCCGGCCGCGCCGGGCCCCGCCGCCACCACGGCCTCCGCCGCCCCCGTCGCCGCGTCCTCCTCCTCGGGCGGCGTCCCGGCGGTGGCGGTGGCCGGCGGCGCCCTGGTGGTCGCACTGGGCGCGACCGCCGCGGTGCTCGCCCGGCGCCGGCGCCGTGCCACCCCCGCCGACGCGGCCTGACGTCGGTTCCCGTCCCCCGCCCACCGAACGGAGTCCCACCATGTCCCGCAGTTCCGCCATGCCCGCAGGCCGCCGCAACCGCACCCGGCTGGCCGCCCTCGCCGCCGCCACCGCGGGCCTCGGCCTGACCGCCTTCGGGGCTCCCGCCCTGGCCTTCGGCGCCGGCGGGCCCGGCAGCGTCACGTACGACACCGGCGCGCTGGACTGGGGGGTCAAGGGCAGCTTCCGCGGCTACGTCACCGGCCCGGTCGGCGGCGGCAGCGTGGAGCTGACCGGCGGCGCCACCACCAACGCCGACGGCAGCTTCCACTTCGGCCTGGCGAGCGCGTCCTACGACCTCACCACCCACGCGCTCACCTCGGCCTTCAGCGGCGGCGTCCGGTTCACCGCCCACCACGGCGCGCTGGACGTCGGTCTGAGCGACCTGAAGATCTCCACCTCGGGGACGACCGGCACGCTCACCGCCGACACCGCCTCCAAGGAGTCGATGGGTGCCACCGAGGTCACCCGCCGGGACGACGTGCCGCTGGTGACGTTCACGGTCGGCCGGGACACCACCACGGGCGTGCCGACGGCGGCCGCGCTCACCGAGCAGGGTGCCAAGGCGTTCGCCGGCTTCTACCAGGCCGGGACCGCGATGGACCCGCTGGCGCTGCTGCTGAAGCAGAGCCCGGCCACGCCGTCGCCGACCGCCACGGCGACCGTCGCGCCCTCGGCCTCGCCGTCCGCCTCGCAGTCCCCGTCCGCCACGGGGTCGCCGTCCGCGACCGGTTCGCCCTCCGCCACCCGGTCGCCGAGCGCCACCGGTTCGGCGTCGGCCTCGCAGTCCCCGAGCGCCTCGGGCTCGCCGTCCGCCTCGGGCTCGCCCTCCGCGAGCGGTTCGCCGTCCGTCTCGAAGTCGCCGAGCGCCCCGGGCTCGCCGTCGGCCACCGCCGCGCCGAACGGCGAACTCGCCATCGTGAACGCCACCCTGGACTGGTCGGTCAAGGAGAGCTTCCGCAAGTACCTGACGACGATGGCCAACGGCAAAGTGGAGTTCGGTGGCGGCGCCGCGGATTACCGCTTCGGCGGCGGCACCGGCAGCTACGACACCGCGACCCACGCGGTGTCGGCCGGTTTCAACGGCTCGGTCCGCTTCCTCGGCCACCCGGAGGGCGGCGGCTACCAGCTGGACACCACCCTCGCCGGGTTCGGCCTGAAGATCGACAAGGACGGCGCCTACCTGACCGCCGACGTCAACGCGAAGTCCCGGGACGGGAGGGGCGACACCGCGCTCACCGGCGTCCGGATCGCCAGGCTGGACCTCTCCGGGGCGAGCTTCGCCCCGGTCAACGGCGTGGTGACGCTCTCCGGGGTGCCGGCCACGCTGACCGCCGAGGGCGTGCCCGCGTTCGGCAGCTACCCGGCCGGCGAGGCCCTCGACCCGGTCACCGTCGCGCTGTCCTTCGACAAGGGTGCCCAGCTGCCCACCGGCCCGGCGGCCGGTGCCGGCACGGGCGTGGGGACGGGTACGGGGGCGGGCAGTGGCTCCGTCGGCGCCGCGGGGAGCGGCGTGGGCGCCTCGCTGACCACCGGTGGCGGCGCCTCGCTGGCCTCCACCGGCGCGGACACCCCGGTGGTGCCGCTGCTGGCCACCGCGGCCGGTCTGCTGCTGCTCGGTGGCAGCGCCACGGTGCTGGTCCGCCGCCGGACCGCCGCGCAGGCCTGATCCGGCACCCAGGAAGCACCGGGCCCCGGCGAGCAACCGCTCCCCGGGGCCCGGTGCTTCGCCGTCCGGTCGGGCGCGGGCGCACCGGTGCGGGGACGTTCCCGCTCGGCGGTGGTCAGGCGCTCAGCGGGTAACGCCCGTCCAGGTCGTGGAGGATCGCGCCGTTGAGCACGAAGGCGCGCTTGCACTCCTCGACCACCCGGCGGCGCTCGATGTCGTCCAGCGCGAGCCCGGCGGCGTCCAGCTTGGCCCGGTAGTCGCGCTTGAAGGCGGCCGGGTTGTCGACCTCCTCGAACACGTAGAAGCGCACGCCGTCGCCCTTGCGCTCGAAGCCCCAGGTCTTCTCGGCGATGCCGCGGATGATCTGACCGCCCGACAGGTCGCCGAGATAGCGGGTGTAGTGGTGCGCGATGTACCCGGCCGGCCACTCGGCCGCCAGCTCCTCCACCCGGGCCACGTACGCGGCGGTGGCGGGCAGCGGCGCCAGCCCCTCGCGCCAGCCGGGCCCGCGCAGGTGCTCCAGGTCGCGCTCGATGGCGGCGGTGCGCAGCAGGGCCCGGTCGATGAACGGTCCGGCCACCGGGTGGTCCGCCAGCTCGGGGGTCCGGCCCTCCAGGGCCCGGTAGACGTACCAGAGCTGGCCCGTGAGGTCGGCGTAGGCGTCGATGCCGAGCCGTCCGCCCAGCAGGCGGCTCATGAAGGACGACTGCTCCGCGGCCTCGTGCTCCTCGCTGCTGGCGGTGCGGAGCACGGTGGAGAACGGGACGGGCTGCTCGGGCGTGGGCATGCGGCCTCCAGGGATCGGAACGGGCCCCGATTTTTTGGTTAGCCTAACCTAAGTGGCCGTCATACCGACAGAGTGTCGGCAAAGTCGGTCCGGGAGCGGCGCGGGAGCCTCCGGGCGCGTCCGGGAACGGCGAAGGCCGGGGTCGCGGACGAATCCGCGAACCCCGGCCTCCGACTGCCCCGACCTACCTCGAACCGCCCTGCGAACGAGATCGGTACGAGGGCTCAGTGACCGCCCTGCTCCGCAAGCCGCTTGATCGACGCGGTGACCTCGGCCTCGGCCTCGGCGCGGCCGACCCAGTTGGCGCCCTCGACGGACTTGCCGGGCTCCAGGTCCTTGTAGACCTCGAAGAAGTGCTGGATCTCCAGACGGTCGAACTCCGACACGTGGTGGATGTCCTGCAGGTGCTCCCAGCGGGGGTCGGTCGCCGGGACGCAGAGCAGCTTGTCGTCGCCGCCGGCCTCGTCCGTCATCTTGAACATGCCGATGACGCGGCACTTGATCAGGCAACCGGGGAAGGTCGGCTCCTCCAGGATGACCAGGGCGTCCAGGGGGTCGCCGTCGTCCGCCAGGGTGCCCTCGACATAGCCGTAGTCGGCCGGGTAGCGCGTCGAGGTGAACAGCATCCGGTCAAGACGAAGGCGACCGCTCTCGTGGTCGACCTCGTACTTGTTGCGCGAGCCCTTAGGGATTTCGATAAGGACGTCGAACTCCAACGGTTCCTCCAAGGTAGGGACTGACAGAATCCAAGTGTCTCCTACGGGAGCGGGTGCTCAGGAAAGGGGCCGGTCGGTGGGAGCAGTGGTCGGGGCGGGAGACCGCCGCAGGGGGACGGCCGCAGGGTTGTTCGGGGCGGCACTACTGGTCGCCGGCACGGTGCTGGGCTCGGGCGGCGGCGCGTACGCCCAGCCCTCCCCTCCGGCCGGTGGGCACAGCGCGGGCCACGGCGAGGACGGGAAGAAGCACGACGGCGGGGACGG
Source organism: Kitasatospora sp. NPDC059973 (assembly GCF_042737525.1). Taxonomy (NCBI): domain Bacteria; kingdom Bacillati; phylum Actinomycetota; class Actinomycetes; order Kitasatosporales; family Streptomycetaceae; genus Kitasatospora; species Kitasatospora sp. NPDC059973. Next base: position 49,850 of record NZ_JBHWUI010000028.1, read on the forward strand.
TGACCGCGGCGGCGACCGCGGGCACGACCGCGGCGGCGACCAGGGCCGGAACCGGGTGGGAGCGGCGGAGCCGACCGGCCCGACCGGGGCCGCCGGGCCGTCCACCACCCCGCCGCCCGGCACCCCGCCCGCCGGGCCCGCCGGTTCGCCCACGGGGACGTCCGCCACCCCGGCCGCCGGCCGCCCGGCCCCGGTCGCGGGGGCCGTCCTGGCCTCGGCCGAGGCCGGACCGGGCGCCGCGCTGCCGACCGCCCAGGGGCTCCAGCAGGCGCTCGCCGCCGCGCTCGCGGACCGCAACCTGGGCACCGTCAGCTTCGCCGTCGCGGACGCGGCGGACGGCCGGGTGCTCTACGGCTCGGGGGAGAACGCGCCCGCCACCCCGGCCTCCACCACCAAGCTGGCGACCACCGTCGCGGCGCTCTCGCTGATCCCGGGGGACACCCGGTTGGCCACCCGGGTCGTCAAGGGTGCGAACCCCGGCGAGATCACCCTCGTGGGTGGTGGTGACCCGACCCTCACCGCGCTGCCCGCCGACCAGGTGCAGATCGGCGGCGCGCCCGCCGACGCCGACACCGCCCCCGCCTCCCTGGAGGCCCTGGCCCGGCAGACCGCCGCCGCCCTCAAGGCGGCCGGCACCACCGCCGTCAAGCTGGACTACGACCTCTCGCTCTACGCGGGCAGCCCCCAGCACAAGAACTACGACGCCGCCAACATCGCGCTGGTCACCCCGCTGATGATCGACGAGGGCAAGGTCGACCCGAAGAGCCGCGAGGACGCGCCGGCCCGGGTGGCCGACCCGGCCGGCCAGGCCGCCGACGCCTTCGCCGCCCAGCTGAAGGCCCAGGGCATCACCGTGGACGGCAAGGCCAAGCCCGCCGCCGCCCCCGCGGCCGCCACCGCGCCGGTCCTCGGCCGGGTCGATTCGCCGACCGTCGCCCGGCTGGTCGAGCGCCTGCTCACCACCTCCGACAACACCCTCGCCGAGGCGATCGCCCGTCAGGCCGCGCTCGCCGCGCACCAGCCGGCCAGCTTCGAGGGCGCCGCCACCGCCGTCACCCAGGAGCTCGCCCGGCTCGGCGTGCCGATGACCGGGGTGGTGCTGGGCGACGGCAGCGGGCTGAGCACGGGCAACGCGATCCCGCCCGCCGTCCTCGTCCAACTGCTCGCGCTGGCCTCCTCGGAGCAGCACCCGACGCTGCGTCCGGTGCTCACCGGCCTGCCGATCGCCGGATTCACCGGCACCCTCGGCAAGCGCTTCGGCGCCGGCTCCGGCGCGGCCGAGGCGGCCGGCCTGGTCCGGGCCAAGACCGGCAGCCTGAACGGCGTCAACACCCTGGCCGGCACGGTGGTGGACGCCGAAGGCCGGCTGCTCGCCTTCGCCGTGATGACGAAGACCACCGCGGCCGCCGACACCGCCCGCGCCGCGATGGACCGCGTCGTGGCCAGACTGGCGGCCTGCGGCTGCCACTGAGTCACCCTCGGCGACGCCGACCGGGGCCGATCCCCGTACACCGGCGGGGGGTTCGGCCCCGCACGGCCGCCGCCCGGAGTCCGGCCGTCCGGGCACCCGTCCGGCAGGACGTGGGCTCCCGTGGCTCCCCCCGATGGGCCGGAGCACGTACGGTGAGGGCATGACGAGCGCGAGCGGCGGTGCTGACATGGTCGACTGGAATCTCGCGGTCGCAACCGCGACCAGGCTGGTACGGCCGGGGCCGGAGGTGAGTCGCGCGGAGGCGGCGGCCGTGGTCGCCGAACTGCGCAGGCACGCCCTGGAGGCGGAGGAGCACGTCCGGGCGTTCACGGGCATGCGCTCCAGCAGCCTCGGTGCGGCCACCGCGACCCCGGTGCTGATCGTGGACCGCCCCGGTTGGGTGCGGGCCAACGTCGCGGGCTTCCGGACGGTGGTCCAGCCCCTGGTGGAGAAGCTCCAGGCCCGCCGGAGCGGCAGCGCCGCGGCCGGGGTCCTCGGCGCGGTGGGGGAGAAGGCCACCGGCATCGAGGTCGGCGCCCTGCTGGCGTTCCTGGCGACCAAGGTGCTCGGCCAGTACGAGACCTTCGCCCCGGCCGAGCCCTCGCTGGAGGCGCCGGACAGCCCGGCCGCGCTCTTCGACAAGCCCCGGCTGGGCCCCGAGGGCCCCGGCCCGGGCCGGCTGCTGCTGGTGGCGCCGAACATCGTGCACGTCGAGCGGGAGCTGGACGTGAACCCGGCCGACTTCCGCCTCTGGGTCTGCCTGCACGAGGAGACCCACCGCACCCAGTTCACCGCGGTGCCGTGGCTGCGCGACCACATCCAGTCCGAGGTGCAGTCCTTCCTGGCCGAGACGGACGTCGACCCGGGGGCGCTGCTGGACCGGCTGCGGGACGCGGCGGGCACGCTCGGCGGCCTGCCCGGCCTCGGCGGGCGGGGCGAGGCGTCCGGGTCGACCGGACTGCTGGAGATCGTCCAGTCGCCGTCCCAGCGCGAGATCCTCGGCCGTCTGACGGCCGTGATGTCGCTGCTGGAGGGCCATGCGGACGTGGTGATGGACGGCGTGGGCCCGGCCGTGGTGCCGAGCGTGGCCGAGATCCGGGAGAAGTTCCAGCAGCGCCGGGACCGCGGTGCCAACCGGCTCGACCTGGTGCTGCGCCGACTGCTCGGCATGGACGCCAAGCTCCGCCAGTACCAGGACGGCGCGGTCTTCGTGCGGGGCGTGGTGGAGCAGGTCGGGATGGACGGCTTCAACCGGGTCTGGACGTCCCCGAACACCCTTCCCACCAAGGACGAGATCCACGACCCCGCCGCCTGGGTGGCCCGCGTCGCGAGGTGACTCGCCCGCCGGAGCGTCCCTTCGGCCCGGGGTGGCCGGGGACTCGCGCGGTCGCTCTCCGTGCACGCACTTCGGGCGGGGCCGGGGGCGGTCGGCAGCGGTCAAAGCCGTTCGTACGAGTGGTCCAATCGTGCAGATGGCGGGTGAAGATACGTTTCTCCATTCACCCGTACGTGGGACGGTGGTCGTACCGGTGGCGCGGGTGGCGTAGCGGGTGCCTCCTTTCTGCCACCATCTGTGAGCGCCCGGTAACACGGCGCTCACAGATGCGCGGCCCCCGCCGCGCCCACCGCCGTCCCGTCCCCTCCGTCAAGGAGTCGTCCGCCGTGGGCCCACACCCCGCTGTCGCCGCGATACGCCTGGCCGTACGCCGCACGCTCACCGACCTCGCCGCCGAGGCCGGCACCACCTTCGCCGCACCCCGCGAGCCCCGCGAGCGCCCCAGCGGTGCGCCTCTGGTCGGCGCCGCCGTCGGGACCACCCTGATCGGCAACGCCCACCGCCACCCGTCCGGTCTGCCGCGCACCCCGGCCGCGCCCGGCTCGCCGCTGGTCCTGGTCGCCGTCAGCGGCGGCGCCGACTCGATGGCGCTGGCCATCGCGGCCGCCTTCGAGGCCCCCAAGCTGGGCCTGCGGGTCGGCGCCGTCACCGTCGACCACGGTCTCCAGAACGGCTCCGCCGACCGCGCCGCCCAGGTCGCCGAGCGGCTCCGCTCGCTCGGGCTCGACCCGGTGGAGGCCGTGCCGGTCCGGGTCGGCCGCGCCGGCGGCCCCGAGGCCGCCGCCCGGGACGCCCGCTACGCCGCCCTGGACGCCGCCGCCGAGCGCCACGGCGCCGTGGCCGTCCTGCTCGGCCACACCCGCGACGACCAGGCGGAGACGGTCCTGCTGGGCCTCGCCCGCGGCTCCGGTGCCCGCTCGCTGGCCGGCATGCCGGCCCAGAAGGGCCGCTACCGCCGCCCGCTGCTGGAGCTCGACCGGGCCGCCACCCGCCAGGCCTGTTCCGCCCAGGCGATCCCGGTCTGGGACGACCCGCACAACTGTGACCCCGCCTACACCCGCTCCCGGGTGCGGCACGAGGTCCTGCCGGTGCTGGAGAAGCACCTGGGCGGCGGCGTGGTCGAGGCGCTGGCCCGGACCGCCCGGCTGTTCCGCGACGACGCCGACGCGCTGGACCAGTGGGCCGCGCTCGCCGAGCGCGATCTCCGTACCGGCGAGGGCACCCTGGACGTCGGGAAGCTGGCCGAGCTGCCGCCCGCGGTGCGCCGCCGGGTACTGCGCAGGGCCGCGCTGCGGGCGGGCTGCCCGGCCGGGGACCTCTTCGCGCGCCACCTCGAAACGATCGATCTGCTGGTCACCGGTTGGCGCGGCCAGGGGCCGTTGCACCTACCCGGGGGCGTCGAAGCCACCCGTAGGTGTGGCACGCTGGTCTTTCGGCGGCAGGGCGACTGACGGGCAGGCATGCTCCCGGGGCGCCGGGCCGCCGGCCATCCAGACCCCGAACGTTTGAGGACGTATCCCCGGTGGACCAGAACGACATGGGCGCTGACCTCGCGAAGGTGCTCATCAGCAAGGACGAGATCGACGCCAAGCTCCTGGAGCTGGCCGAGCGCATCGACCGGGACTACGCAGGCAAGGACCTGCTGATCGTCGGCGTCCTCAAGGGTGCCGTGATGGTGATGGCCGACCTCGCCCGGGCCCTGCACTCGCAGGTGACCATGGACTGGATGGCCGTCTCCTCGTACGGGATGGGCACCAAGTCCTCCGGTGTGGTGCGGATCCTCAAGGACCTCGACACCGACATCGCCGGCCGTGACGTCCTGATCGTCGAGGACATCATCGACTCCGGGCTGACGCTGTCCTGGCTGCTGGGCAACCTGGGCTCGCGCGGCCCGGCCTCGCTGGAGGTCTGCACGCTGCTGCGCAAGCCCGACGCGGCCAAGGTCGAGATCGACGTCAAGTACGTCGGGTTCGACATTCCCAACGAGTTCGTGGTCGGCTACGGGCTCGACTACGCGGAGAAGCTGCGCAACCTCCCCTTCATCGGCACCCTCGCCCCGCACGTCTACGGCGGCTGAGGGTTTCGGGGCCCGTTCGGGCTACGGACGGGAACAGTGGACCGTTCCCGCCCGTTGCATCGGGGGAAATAGAAGTAGGTCGTGTCGCTGTGCTCCCGCCACCGGCGGGTCGGACTGCGGTACGGTCCAATAAAACCGCTCTTCACATGAGCAGAACCGGATGCGCCGGCGGCCCAGGCCCCGCGGCGCCGTCGAGTGGCAGGAGGGACGGGGCGGCAACGCCCCGCATGGATGGACGTCAAGCGATACTTCCGTGCGCCGATCATGTGGATCGTGCTGGCCGTCCTCGCCGTCATCGTGCTGATGCAGGTCGTTTCTGACTCGAACGGCTACAAGACGGTGGACACCGGGCAGGTCGTCGCAGCGATCGACGCCAAGCAGGTCAAGTCGGCGCAGATCACCACTGGTGACTCGAACACGATCAAGATCCAACTGAAGGACGGCGCCACGCTGTCCAACGCCGGCACGGGCAAGACCCCGTCCGGCAGCAAGTTCCAGGCCTCGTACATCGGCGACCAGGGTGTCGCGCTCGCCGACAAGCTCCAGGCCCAGATCAACGACAACGACCAGAACTCGCTCTCCGAGGGCTACACCGTCAGCCCGGAGAAGCAGAGCACCTTCGTCAGCCTCCTGCTGTCGATGCTGCCCATCGTGATCATCGTTCTGGTCTTCCTGTTCCTGATGAACCAGATGCAGGGCGGCGGGTCCCGCGTCATGCAGTTCGGCAAGTCGAAGGCCAAGCTGCTCACCAAGGACACGCCGAAGACGACGTTCTCGGACGTCGCCGGTGCGGACGAGGCGGTGGAGGAGCTCCACGAGATCAAGGAGTTCCTGCAGGAGCCGGCCAAGTTCCAGGCGGTCGGCGCCAAGATCCCGAAGGGCGTGCTGCTCTACGGCCCGCCCGGAACCGGCAAGACCCTGCTGGCGCGTGCCGTCGCGGGCGAGGCCGGGGTCCCGTTCTACTCGATCTCCGGCTCGGACTTCGTGGAGATGTTCGTGGGTGTCGGCGCCAGCCGCGTCCGCGACCTCTTCGAGCAGGCCAAGGCGAACGCTCCGGCGATCGTCTTCGTCGACGAGATCGACGCCGTCGGCCGGCACCGCGGTGCGGGTCTCGGCGGCGGTCACGACGAGCGCGAGCAGACCCTCAACCAGCTGCTGGTCGAGATGGACGGCTTCGACGTCAAGGGCGGCGTGATCCTCATCGCGGCCACCAACCGCCCCGACATCCTGGACCCGGCGCTGCTGCGCCCGGGCCGCTTCGACCGGCAGATCGCGGTCGAGCGCCCCGACCTCCAGGGCCGTCTGGACATCCTCAAGGTGCACCAGAAGGGCAAGCCGGTCGCGCCGGACGTCGACCTCAAGGCCGTCGCCAAGCGCACCCCCGGCTTCACCGGTGCCGACCTGGCCAACGTCCTGAACGAGGCGGCGCTGCTGACCGCCCGCTCGGACAAGAAGCTGGTCGACAACTTCACGCTGGACGAGGCGATCGACCGCGTCGTGGCCGGACCGCAGAAGCGGACCCGGATCATGTCCGAGAAGGAGAAGAAGATCACCGCGTACCACGAGGGCGGTCACGCCCTGGTCGCGGCGGCTTCCCCCAACGCGGACCCGGTGCACAAGATCACCATCCTGTCCCGCGGCCGGGCGCTCGGCTACACCATGGTGCTGCCGGACGAGGACAAGTACTCCACCACCCGCAACGAGATGCTCGACCAGCTGGCGTACATGCTGGGCGGGCGCGCGGCGGAGGAGCTGGTCTTCCACGACCCGACCACCGGCGCCTCGAACGACATCGAGAAGGCCACCGCGACCGCGCGGGCCATGGTCACCCAGTACGGGATGACCGAGCGGCTCGGCGCGATCAAGTTCGGTTCGGACAACTCGGAGCCGTTCCTGGGCCGCGAGATGGGCCACCAGCGCGACTACTCGGAAGAGGTCGCCGGGCTGGTGGACGAAGAGGTGAAGAAGCTCATCGAGAACGCGCACAACGAGGCCTGGGAGATCCTGGTCGAGAACCGCGACGTGCTCGACAACCTGGTTCTGGAGCTCCTGGAGAAGGAGACCCTGAACAAGGAGCAGATCGCCGAGATCTTCGCCCCGATCGTCAAGCGCCCGGCCCGGCCGGCCTGGACGGGCTCGTCCCGTCGTACGCCGTCCACCCGGCCGCCGGTGCAGTCCCCGAAGGAGCTGGCGCTGACCAACGGCGCCGCCGCCGTCGAGGCCGCTCCGGTCGACGTGGTGAAGCTCCCGCCGCTGCCGGTGGAGCCGCCAGCCGAGGGCTGATCGCGCCGGCACAGGGACGGAATGGATGCCGCGCCACCAGGGTTTGTACTCTGGAGGCGCGGCATCCGTGCTGTTCAGCCAAGTCGTCCCCCTAGTTAGCGAGGCCCGCATGATCGACCCGGTGACGCTCGACGGTCCGTCCGCCGTCGGGACCTTCGACCAGAAGCGGGCCGAGAACGCCATCCGCGAGCTGCTCCTCGCGGTGGGCGAGGACCCGGACCGCGAGGGTCTGCTGGAGACCCCGGCCCGGGTCGCCAGGGCGTACAAGGAGATATTCGCGGGCCTCTGGCAGGAGCCGGAGGACGTCCTCACCACCACCTTCGACCTCGGCCACGACGAGATGGTGCTGGTCAAGGACATCGAGCTGACCTCGGTCTGCGAGCACCACCTGGTGCCGTTCCGGGGCGTCGCGCACGTCGGCTACATCCCGTCGGTCAACGGCAAGATCACCGGCCTGTCCAAGCTGGCCCGGCTGGTCGACGTCTACGCCCGCCGCCCGCAGGTGCAGGAGCGGCTCACCAGCCAGGTCGCGGACGCGCTGATGCGGATCCTCGAACCGCGCGGCGCGATCGTCGTGATCGAGTGCGAGCACATGTGCATGTCGATGCGCGGCATCCGCAAGCCCGGCGCCAAGACCATCACCTCCTGCGTGCGGGGCCAGCTGCGCGACCCGGCCACCCGGGCCGAGGCGATGAGCCTGATCATCGGTCGCTAGCGGCCCGGCGGCCCTGGGCCCCGCAGCCCCACGGCCCCGTCGGCACCCGCGGCCCCGCCGGCTCAGAGCAGCTGGTGCGCCGCGTGCGGCGGGGCCGGGGTGCCCAGGGCGTTGCGGCGCCGGGGCATCCGCAGGGTCACCATCCGCCGCCAGCCGAACGCCCGGTCGTACAGGTAGAGCACGTGGACGCCCGCCGTCACCACGGCGCGCTGCCAGCGCGGCCACCCGAGGATCCGCGCCATCCGGGCCGTCACGGCGAGCCCGACGTCCCGGTGGGTGCGGATCTCGCCGCGCGCGCTGGTCTCCAGGGTGTGCCGGACGTACGGGCCGTGGCCCTCGGCGACCAGCCGCAGCAGTTCCTCGTGGCAGTAGGCGAGGTGGGTGTCCTCGTCGGCGGAGATCATCCGCATCGCCCGGCCGAGGTCCGGGTCGTCGCCGTACACCTTGACCAGCTGGCGCATCTGCTCGGCCGCGCGCTGCTCGGTCACCCGGCTGTGCGCCAGGTAGGTGATGATCTCCCGCTCGGCCAGCGGCACCTCGCTGTTCAGCCGCTCGTGCGAGAGGCCGACGCCCTGGCGCTCCAGCAGCATGCAGTAGTCGGCCTCGGCGGGGACGTCGATCCTGGGCAGGCCGCGCTTGTGCAGCAGCTGGGTGAAGATCCGGCCGTGCTTGCGCTCGTCGGCGCCGTGCCGGGCGATCTTGGGGGCGAGGACCGGGTCGCGGGTGAGGGCGGTGATCCGCTCGTTCTCCCAGCCGCCCTGGTCCTCGCCGCCGGCCGCGATGCTGCAGAAGAGCTGATAGGCCTCGTCGTTGCGGTAGATCTCGGTGAAGAGCGATCGGGTGCTGAGCATGGGGCCTCCTGCACGGATCAGGTGTCCACCCGGGCCGTTCGGCCGGGCGGTCGCGATACGTTCCCCGTGGTGGCGGCGAACCGGCCCGACCGGCCGGTAACCACTCGTCCGGCGGCCGTCGCCGCCGGTGGTCAGGTCCAGGTGAGCCGGGCGCTCATCCACTCCAGTGCGGCCGGGAGCTCGCGGATCCAGCTGTCGAAGTTGTGGCCGCCGTCGTCCAGGTAGAGCGACTCGACCTTGAACTGCGGATTGGCGGCCGCGACCTGCTGGGCGAGCTCGACGAACTTCACCGTCTCCGGGTAGTCGGTCTCCTTGCGGGTGCTGATCACCAGCAGCGAGAGGTTCGGCGCGGGGAGGTTCTGCAGCCGCCAGCCGAGGTCGCTCTGGTCGGCCAGCGCCTTGTCGCCGCCGAAGAGGTTGCCGCCGGTGAACTGGTCCTCGGCGACCTTGAAGTCGCCGTGCATCCCCACGCCGTTGCCGTAGACGTCCGGGTAGCGCATCGCGAGCCGCATCGCGCAGCTGCCGCCGGTCGAGAAGCCGAGTACGCCCCAGGACGAGGGCGAGCGGCTGACCCGGTACGCCGAGCGCAGCGCCTCGGGCACGTCCTTGGCGAACCAGGACTCGGCGCGCGGGCCGCCGGGGACGTCGACGCACTCGGTGTTGCGCGGCGGGGCGACGCTCGGCCGGGCCATCACGATGATGGTGGGGGCCATCTTGCCGCCCTTGCGCAGCTCCCAGGCGGTCTGCGGGACGGGCAGGTCCTTGAGCAGGTGCATGGTGGTGCCGGGGAAGCCGGCGATGGTCAGCAGCACCGGGAAGCGCACCATGGCGAGGTTCGGGTCGAAGTACTCGGGCGGTAGGTAGACGAACATCTGGTCGGAGAGGCCGGTCTCCTTGCCCGCCACCCGGACCGATTCGACCTTGCCGACCTCCTCCGGGGGGCCCTTGGGCAGATCGGTCACGGTCTCCAGGCCGCCCTCCTCGGTCGGCTGGACCAGCGCGTCGGAGACCGGGGTGCCGCTGTGGTGGCGGGCGCTGCTGGTGAGCGCGAGCTTGGCGCCGCCGGGGCTGAGCAGGTCGTCCCACGAGGTGTAGAAGCCGAACGAGTTGTTGACCGACAGCGCCAGCACCGCGAGCACCGAGACCTGAGTGACGGTCAGCAGACCGATCCGCCCGAGCACCGGGAGCGGGCGCTGCCGGGCCAGCCGGGGCCAGAGCCAGAGGGTGGTGAGCAGGGCCGCCGCGCCGAGCGCGAGCAGCGAGTTCACCAGCGCGTCGCTGGTCAGTTCCATGCCGTCGGCCTTCCGGTGGGAAACTCTCGGTGCAGGCTTCATCGTCTGGCGGTGCGTCAGCCACGGCCATCGCGGCTAGGCTGTCCGGACGTCGGGGCAGGCGGAGTCCGGGGCGATCCGACGCAACCGGTCCCCCGGAACGCGGCGTCCACCGTACGTACCGGGTATGCGGGGGTCCGTCGCGCCACGCGGCGGGAAGGCTCCGGCGCCCACCCCTCGGCTCAACCACAGCGTCCGCCGAACACCGGTTTACCCTCCGTTGCCGGATGTTTGGTGTGCGCATTGCCCGATGAAGGAAATGGCATGAAGGTCCCTCACAACTCCTCCCCCGGAGTGACAGGACTGCAGTCCGCAGCCTCTACGCTGAGCTTCCATGAGCGTTCCCGTGTCCGTTGAGCCGAGCCCCGAGCAGCCGCCCCGCCGCCGCGGCCTGCAGACGCTTCGTACCCAAGCGGCCGCCGTCCCCCGGGCCTGGCTCCCCGGCGCGGTCGGCTACGCCTGTCTGCTGATCGGTCTGGTGGACACCGCCAGCGCGGTGTTCCCCAAGCTCCGGCACACCAAGGTGCACGACTTCGCGGGGCAGCTGCCCGGCGGCACCACGACCCTGGCCGCGGCCGGCACGCTGATGGTCGGCCTGCTGCTGGTGCTGCTCGCCCACGCCCTGCGCCGCCGCAAGCGGCGGGCCTGGCGGGCCGTCTGCGTGCTGCTGCCGGTCGGCGCGGCGCTGCACATCCTGCGCTGGCATCAGATCGGCCCGGCGGTCGTCTCGCTGGTGCTGTTCGCGGTGATGCTGGTGCACCGGCGCGAGTTCTACGCCAAGGCCGACCCCCGGACCCGCTGGCGGGCGGTGGTCAACCTGGTCGTGATGGGGGCGATCAGCGTCGCGCTCGGCCTGCTGGTGGTCTCCACCCGGACCGGGTACGAGATCGGCGACCCGAGCCTGTTCCACCGGCTTGAGCACGTCGGATACGGACTGTTCGGCTTCGAAGGGCCGGTCGACTACAGCTCGGACCGGGTCTCCGACCAGGTCGCCTACCTGCTCGGCGGGCTGGGCCTGATCACCGCCTTCACCACCGCCTACCTGGCGCTGCGGCCGGAGAAGCCCAAGCCGGAGCTGACCGCCGAGGACGAGGAGAAGGTCCGCGCGCTGCTCGACCGGCACGGCGAGCGCGACTCGCTCGGCTACTTCGCGCTGCGCCGGGACAAGAGCGTGCTGTTCTCGCCCTCCGGCAAGGCGGCGATCTCCTACCGGGTGGTCTCCGGCGTGATGCTCGCCTCCGGTGACCCGGTCGGCGACGTCGAGGCCTGGCCGGGCGCGATCAAGGTGTTCATGACCGAGGCCCGCGAGCACGCCTGGGTGCCGGCCGTGATGGGCTGCAGCGAGGTGGGCGGCGAGGTCTGGACCCGCGAGGCGGGGCTGGACGCGCTGGAGCTGGGTGACGAGGCGATCGTCGACACCGGGACGTTCTCGCTCGCCGGCCGGGCGATGCGCAACGTGCGCCAGATGGTCAAGCGGATCGAGCGCAACGGCTACTCCTGCCAGGTGCGGCGGGTCGCCGACCTCACGCCGGACGAGAAGTACCGGATCGCCGACGCCGCCTCCCGCTGGCGCGGCACCGACACCGAGCGCGGCTTCTCGATGGCCCTCGGCCGCTTCGGCGACCCGGGCGACGACGCCTGCGTGGTGGTCACCGCGCACAAGGCGCCGGAGGAGGGCGAGGACGGCGACGACCTGAAGGCCGTGCTGCACTTCGTGCCCTGGGGGCCGGACGGCATCTCGCTGGAGCTGATGCGCCGCGACCGCGCCGCCGACCCCGGTCTGAACGAGCTGCTGATCGTCGCCGCGCTGCAGGCGGTGCCGGCGATGGGCGTGCGCCGGGTCTCACTCAACTTCGCGATGTTCCGCTCGGCCCTGGCGCGCGGTGAGCGGATCGGCGCCGGCCCGGTGCTGCGGGCCTGGCGCGGGCTGCTGGTGTTCCTGTCGCGCTGGTTCCAGATCGAGTCGCTGTACAAGTTCAACGCCAAGTTCCAGCCCGAGTGGGAGCCGCGGTTCCTGGTCTTCCCGAACACCCGGGACCTGCCCCGGATCGGGTTCGCCGCGATGCAGGCGGAGGCCTTCATCACCCTCGGCATGCCGCGCTTCGGCCGCAAGCCGCAGCGCCAGGGCCCGCTGCCGGCCCCGGGCCGCCCTGAGGTCACCGAGGCCGCGTAGGCCGTCCCCCGCCCCCGGACCCCCGTCGGAGACCCGGCGGGGGTCCGGTCGTCTCCGGGGGAGCGGGGACTTGAACTGATAATGGGGTTATGAGCACTTCGCTGTCCTTCTCGCTGCCGGCCGGACTGCCGCGGCTCGACCGCTGCTCCGTGATGGGCGTGGTCAACGTGACCCCCGACTCCTTCTCGGACGGCGGGATGTGGCACGACCCCGCCCGGGCCATCGCCCACGGCCTGGCGCTCCGGGCCCGCGGCGCGGACCTGGTGGACGTCGGCGGCGAGTCCACCCGCCCCGGCTCGCAGCGGGTGCCCGAGGAGGAGGAGCTGGGCCGGGTGCTGCCGGTGGTGCGCGAGCTGGCCGACTCCGGGGTGGTCGTCTCGGTCGACACCATGCGCGCCTCCGTCGCGGAGCGGGCCGTCGCGGCCGGTGCCCGGATCATCAACGACGTCTCCGGCGGCCTGGCCGACCCCGCGATGGCCCGGGTGGTGGCCGAGACCGGCGTGCCCTTCGTGGTGATGCACTGGCGCGGGCAGTCCGCCGACATGGACAGCCTGGCCGTCTACGGCGACGTGGTCGCGGACGTGGTCGGCGAGCTCACCGCCCGGATGGACGCGCTGCTGGCGGCCGGCGTCAAGGAGGAGCAGCTGATCCTGGACCCGGGCCTGGGCTTCGCCAAGACCGCCGAGCACAACTGGGCCCTGCTCGGCGGGCTCCCGGCGCTCACCGCGCTCGGCCGTCCCGTCCTCGTCGCCGCATCGCGCAAGCGGTTCCTGGGTACGCTGCTCGCCGACCCGGAAACCGGGGAACCGCGCCCGGCCAGGGAGCGCGACGACGCGACCGCCGCGGTGTCGGTGCTGGCGGCCGGGGCCGGGGCCTGGGCGGTGCGGGTGCACGACGTGGCCGGCACGGCGGACGCCGTCCGGGTGGTCGCCGCCTGGCAGCGGGCGGCCCGGCAGGACCCCTCCGGCCCGTCGGCGGGCCGGAGCGGCAGGTGAAACGGGAGGGTCTGTGGCAGGTGACGGCAGGGTGAGCGGCGAGACCGCGGGTCAGCGCGCCCGGGAAGCGGACCGGGAGGCCGTACTGGAGGCCAACCGGGCGCTGTACGAGGCGTTGGAGAACGGCGATCTGGAGGCCGTCGAGGAGGCCTGGCTGGGGGCCGACGAGGCCGACGACAAGGGCGGCGTGGTCTGCGTGCACCCCGGCTGGCCGGTGCTGCGCGGGCGGGCCCAGGTGACCCGCTCCTACATGTTGATCATGGCGAACACGGAGTACATCCAGTTCATCCTGACCGACGTCGAGGTCGAGGTTCAGGGGGATGTGGCCCTTGTCACGTGCACCGAGAACATCCTTTCCGGCGGCGAGGCGGAGGAGGAGGGCGAACTCGGCCCGCTGGTCGGCGGAAAGGTCGTCTCGACCAATCTCTTCCGCCGCACCCCGGCGGGCTGGAAGCTCTGGTCCCACCACGGTTCACCCGTTCTGACCAGCGGGGACGACGAGGACGAGGACTGACCCGGGGGCCGCCGGGGAAATGCCCGCCGGAGGCGGCCCGGGAATTCCCGGACGGCCGCCGAACGTTCACGTCAATCGCCGATCCGGCGTGCGTGGCGTCGGTTCGTGCCGGGTAGGACGGTCAGGCGTTGTCGGCGCTCGCGGGTAGATTCGAAACGCAGTGGCGGCCGTCGTGTCCGCCTCCGCCCTGCCTTCCCCCCGCTTTCCGGGGCAGGGCCCGTCCGAGTGGGAGCAGTGATTCGTTTGCTGGACCGCGTCACCCTGCGGGGCCTGCGTGCCCGGGGTCACCACGGTGTCTTCGAGCGCGAGCGCGTCGAGGGCCAGACCTTCGTGGTGGACCTCGTGCTCCACCTGGACACCCGCCCCGCCGCGTCCGGCGACGACCTCACCCGCACGGCGCACTACGGCGTCGTGGCCGAGGAGGTCACCGCGATCATCGCCGGCGAGCCGGTCGACCTGATCGAGACCCTGGCGCAGCGCATCGCGGACCAGTGCCTGGCGCACGAGGCGGTCGAGGAGGTCGAGGTCACCGTGCACAAGCCCGACGCCCCGATCACCGTGCCGTTCGACGACGTGACCGTGACCATCCACCGGGGCCGCGCATGACCCGCACCGCGTACCCAGTGCCTGCCGCAGAGCCCGTTCCAGTTGTAGGGGAAGCCCGATGAGCACCAGCGACCCGACCGCCTCGCCGAGCACGTTCGACCTGGAGAACCGGGTGGACTCGGCCGACGCCACGCTGCACAGCCAGCGCTGCGCCGTGATCGCCCTCGGCTCCAACCTGGGCAACCGCCTGGACACCCTCCAGGGCGCCGTGGACGCCCTCGCCGACACCCCCGGGCTCAAGATCAAGGCCGTCTCCGGCGTGTACGAGACGGAGGCCCTCGGCGGCCCCGACGAGCAGCCCAACTACTACAACGCGGTGGTGGTGCTGCGCACCACCCTGCCCCCGCGCGACCTGCTGGAGCGCGGCAACGCGATCGAGGACGCCTTCGGCCGGGTCCGCACCGTGCGCTGGGGCCCGCGGACGCTGGACGTCGACATCCTGGCCTACGAGGGCGTCACCAGCGACGACCCGCAGCTGCTGCTGCCGCACCCGCGCTCGCACGAGCGGGCCTTCGTGCTCGCCCCCTGGCTGGACGCCCAGCCGGAGGCCGAGGTGCCCGGCCACGGCCAGGTCGCCGCGCTGCTCCAGGCGCTCGGCGGCGCCGACGCCCAGGGCGTCCGGCGGCGCGAGGACATCGGGCTGACCCTGCCGGAGTAGGCCCCGCCGACCCGTACGGCCGGGAACTCGGACGAGGTCCCGGCCGTACGAGTAGGTGTCCGCCATCCGCGCGGGTGCCCGCCGGCCCGGGCCCGGTACGGTGGCCTGGCGCCGTCGTACCGTCCGCCCCGCCCCGTCGCCGGGCCGGGGCGCCTCCCAGCCGTCGGCCGGGGGGAGCAGGGCCGGGCCCGGGGGCGGCCGCCCGACACCGCAACCCCGGGAAGGACCACGTCCGAGTGAAGCTGCTTCGCCTCCGTCTGCTGGTCGGCATCACCGCCGCGACCACGGCGCTGTCCTGGGCCGGTGCCAAGCTGTGGGCCTCCCTGGACACCCTGCCCGCGGTGCCGGGTGCGGCTCCGGTGGTGCTGGCCGCGGTGGCGGTGATCCTGCTCGCCACGGCGATCTCGCTGCGCTCCCGGCTGAAGGCCGCGCGCGAGCGCCAGCCCGGGGCGAAGGGCGTCGACCCGCTGGGCGCCGCCCGGGCGGTGGTGCTGGCGCAGGCGAGCGCGCTGGTCTCGTCGGTGGTCACCGGCATCTACGCGGGCGCGGGCATCTACCTGCTCGGCGAACTGGACGTGCAGGCCCGCCAGGACCAGGCCGTCACCGCCGGCTTCGCGGTGCTGGCCGGGGTGGCGGTGATCGCGGCGGCGCTCTGGCTGCAGCACGTGTGCAAGCTGCCGGAGGACCACGACGACCCGAGCGGGCCGGCGGCGACCTCGCACCGCTGAGCGGACCCGCTTCGGTGATCTTGGGTGAGGGCCCGGGTACAAGCGGTAGAGCTTGCGCAGTGTCAAGGGCCAAAGCGGACCCTGGGCTGACACGGCCCCAATTCGCACGCTAGTTTCTTGGCATGTCTCGCGGACGCCACCGTCATTCCTCCGTCCTCGGCCGGATCCTTCCTCCCACCGCCGCCGGCGTGCTCATCGTCGCCGCGGTGGCCGCGCTGCTCTTCAGTCAGGACACCGTCCTGGTCCGCTCGGTGGGCGTCGCCGCCGTGCTGGCCTCGCTCGGGATCGCCGTGCTGCTGCGCCAGCGCGACCGGGCCGCCCGGGCGGCCGCCGAGGTGTCCGTCGCGCAGCGGCTCCGGGCCGAGGAGCGCTTCGAGGAGCAGCTCGCCGAGGCCGAGTACGCGGCGGAGGTCGCCGAGGAGCGGGCCACCCGCTTCGGGCGGCGGCTGACGGCCGAGAAGTCGCGGCTGGCCAAGGCCGAGACGGAGATCGCCAGGCTGCTGCGCGAGCGCGCCGTGGCGGTCGCCGAGCAGGCGCTCAAGGAGGCCGAGGCGGCCCAGCGGGCCCTCGCGGCCGCCCGCCCCAAGTACCCGGCCAGTCCCGCCGCGTTCGTCCGCGCCGCGGCCGTGTTGCGGCAGCTGCAGCGGCAGGCGGCGGCCCGGGACGCCCAGCGTGAGCGCGCGGCCGGTGCGGAGGTCGCGCTGCGGGCCCGCACCGCGCCGGCGAC
>NZ_JBHWUI010000029.1:0-15653 GCF_042737525.1 Kitasatospora sp. NPDC059973
GGGCGGCGGTGCGGCGGCCGCGGGCGCCGGCGGCCCGTCCAGCCGGACCAGCCGGTCGGCCGCCGCCAGCAGCGCCGGCCGGTGCGCGACCAGCAGCACGGTGCGCGCCGGATCGGCGGTCAGCACCCGGACGGCGTCCACCACGGCCGCCTCCGAGGCGCCGTCCAGGCCGGCGGTCGGTTCGTCCAGCAGCACCAGCGGCCGGTCGTCGGCGAGCAGCACCCGGGCGAGCGCCAGCCGCTGGCGCTGGCCCGCCGACAGGCCGGCGCCGTCCTCCCCGAGCACGGTGGCGAGCCCGTGCGGCAGCCGCCGCACGAAGTCCCGCGCGTGCGCGGACTCCAGCGCCGCCCACAGCTCGTCCTCGCCGGCGCCGGGCCGGTAGAGCCGCAGGTTCTCGGCGACGGTGCCGGCGAACAGGTGCGGGTGCTGCGGCACCCACGCGATCTGCCGGCGCCAGCTCGCCGGCTCCAGCTCGTCCAGCCGGTACGTCCGCCCGTCGGCGGCGGTGATCCGGACGCTGCCCGCGTCCGGCGCGGTGAGGCCGAGCAGGACGGCGAGCAGGGTGGACTTGCCGGCCCCGCTCGGGCCGGTGAGCGCGGTGGTGGTGCCCGGCCGCAGGGTCAGCCCGGCGGCGTCCAGCGCCGGTGCGCTCCGGCCGGTGTGCAGCACGGTGAGGCCCTCGGCCTCGACGAGGGCGCCGGCGAGCGCGGGGGCGGGGGCGGTCCCGGCCGGCGGCAGCGGGGTCTCCAGCACCGCGAAGAGCTCGTCGGCCGCGGTCAGCCCCTCCACGCTGGAGTGGTACAGCGCGCCGACCTGGCGGATCGGGACGTAGACCTCGGGCGCCAGGATCAGGATCAGCAGCCCGGTCTCCAGGTCGAGCGTGCCGTCCACCAGCCGGAAGCCGATCGAGACCGCGACCAGCGCCACCGACAGGGTGGAGAGCAGCTCCAGGGCGAACGAGGAGATGAAGGCGATCCGCAGGGTGCGCAGGGTCGCCCGGCGGTAGTCGGCGGTGATCCTGGCGACGGTGGCGGCCTGGGTACGGGCCCGGTTGAACACCTTGAGCGTGGGCAGGCCGGCGACCACGTCCAGGAAGTGGTGCGAGAGCCGGGAGAGGGTCTCCCACTGCCGGTCCATCCGGCTCTGGGTGGCCATCCCGATCAGCGCCATGAAGAGCGGGATCAGCGGCAGCGTCCCGGCGATGATCGCGGCCGAGGTGAGGTCGGCGCCGACGACCCGCAGCAGCACGATCACCGGGACGACCACCGCGAGCGCCAGCTGCGGCAGGTAGCGGGCGAAGTAGTCGTCGAGCGCGTCGACGCCCCGGGTGGCGAGGGTGGTGAGTTCGCCGGTGCGCCGGCCCGCCAGGTGGGCCGGGCCGAGCGCGGTGGCGTGGTCGAGCAGCCGGCGCCGCAGGGTGGACTTCACCCGGGCCACCGAGCGGTGCGCGGTGAGTTCGGTGAGCCAGCCGACCAGCCCGCGGCCGACCGCCGTCAGCGCCAGCCAGAGCAGCGGCGCGGTCAGCTCGTCGAGGCCGGCCCGCTGCTGGAAGCCGCGGACGACGATCTCGGCGATCAGGCTCGCCTGGGCGACCACCAGGGCCGCCCCCGCCCCGCCGAGCAGGACCGATCCGGCGAGGAAGGCGCGGGTGGTGCGGGCGTACCCGAGCAGTCGGGGGTCGACGGGCTTCACGGCTCAGCCCTGGTCGAGCGCGGCGGCCGGGTCGTGCCCGGGGATGTGCTGGACGCCGATCCGCTTGCGGAAGACCCAGTACGTCCAGCCCTGGTAGAGCAGTACGAGCGGGGTGAAGACGGCCGCGACGATCGTCATCAGCTTCAGCGTGTACGGCGAGGAGGCGGCGTTGGTGACGGTCAGGCTCCACTCCGGGTTCAGGGTGGACGGCATCACGTCCGGGAACAGCGAGAGGAAGAGCATCGCGACCGCGGCCACGATGGTCGCTCCGGAGAGGACGAACGCCCAGCCCTCGCGTGCCAGTTGGTTGGCCACCAGGGCGCCGGCCAGGGCCAGCACCGCGACGGCCAGGACGGCGAGGCTCCAGCCGTTGCCGTGGTCGGCCTGGGTCCAGAGCAGGAAGGCCAGTGCCAGCACCGCCGTCACCAGGCCGAGTCGCAGCGCCAGGGCACGGGCCCGGTCGCGGATCTCCCCGACCGTCTTCAGCGCGGCGAACACCGCGCCGTGGAAGGTGAAGAGGGTGAGCGTGACCAGTCCGCCGAGCAGCGCGTACGGGTTCAGCAGGTCCCAGAAGCCGCCGACGACGTTCTTCTGCGCGTCGATGTCGACGCCGCGGACGATGTTGGCGAAGGCCACGCCCCAGAGGAAGGCCGGGAGCAGTGACGTCCAGAAGATGGCCTCCTCCCAGTTCCGCTGCCAGCGCGCGTCGGAGCGCTTGGCCCGGTACTCGAAGGCGACCCCGCGCACGATCAGGCAGACCAGGATCACCAGCAGCGGGATGTAGAAGCCGCTGAACAGCGTCGCGTACCAGTCCGGGAAGGCCGCGAAGGTGGCGCCGCCGGCGGTGAGCAGCCAGACCTCGTTGCCGTCCCAGACCGGTCCGATGGTGTTGATCAGCACCCGCCGCTCGGCGGTGGAGCGGGCCAGCGGCTTGGTGAGGATGCCGATGCCGAAGTCGAAGCCCTCAAGGAAGAAGTAGCCGATCCACAGGACGGCGATCAGGACGAACCAGACGTCGTGGAGTTGCATGTCGGATCCTCAGTAGTCCTCGGTAGTCCGTAGTCCGCGGTGGGCTCGGGCGGGGGATCAAGGCTCGGGGCTCGGGGCTCAGTAGGCGAAGGCGAGCGGCTTGTCCGCGTCCTCGTCCGGGGACGGGCCGCGCAGCGTCGGGTCCTCGGTGGGCGGCCGCTCGGAGGTGACCGGCCCGGCCTTGGCGTACTTGACCAGCAGCCGCACCTCGATGACGGCGAGGATCGCGTACAGCACGGTGAAGGTGGTCAGGGCCCCGATCTGGGTCCCGATGCCGACGTTGGGCGACACCGCGCTCGCGGTGGTCATCAGCCCGAAGACGGCCCACGGCTGGCGGCCCATCTCGGTGAAGACCCAGCCGAAGCTGTTGGCGATCAGCGGGAACCCCATGGTGAGGATGCCGATCCGCCAGCTCCACTTGGTGAGGAACGGGCCGAGCTCGCGCTTCGGCAGCAGCATCAGTCTCGGCACCTCGGTGTCGCCGGTGCGGAACTCCGGTGCCAGCAGCCACTTCCGCCGGGTGGTCCAGAGCCCGATCACCCCCGCCACGAAGGAGGTCATCCCGAAGCCGATCATGAGGCGGAAGCCCCAGTAGGTGACGAAGATGCTCGGGATGTAGTCCTTCGGGTCCCCGCCGTACCGGGCGGCCTCGGCGTCGGCGGTGTCGTTGATGCCGGGGACGGAGGAGCTGAAGTCGCTGTTGGCGAGGAAGGAGAGTATCCCGGGGATCTCCAGCTCGACCGAGTTGCGGCCCTTGCCGACGTCGCCGACCGCGAAGACCGAGAACGGCGCCGGGGCCTGGCTGTCCCAGAGCGCCTCGGCGGCGGCCATCTTCATCGGCTGCTGGCGGAACATCACCTTGGCGAGCGAGTCGCCGCTGAGGGCGGTTCCGAGACCGAAGACCACCGCGAGGACCAGGCCGAGCCGCAGCGAGGTCCGCATCACCGCGACCCGCTTGGGGTCGGCGGCCTCCGGCCGGCGCTTGGCCTTCCAGAGGTGGAAGGAGGCGATGCCGACCATGAAGGCCGCGCCGGTGAGGAAGGCGGCGGTCAGGGTGTGCAGGACGACGGTGACGGTGGTGTCCTGGAACAGCACCCGGGCGATGTCGGTGAGCTGCGCCTTCCCGGTGGCCGGGTCGACCGAGTAGCCGACCGGGTGCTGCATCCAGGAGTTGGCCGCCAGGATGAAGTAGGCGGAGAGCACGGTGCCGAGCGAGACCATCCACATGCAGGCGCAGTGCAGCTTCCTCGGCAGCTTGTCCCAGCCGAAGATCCAGAGCCCGATGAAGGTCGACTCGAAGAAGAAGGCGATCAGCGCCTCCATCGCGAGCGGGGCGCCGAAGACGTCACCGACGAAGCGGGAGTAGTCCGACCAGTTCATCCCGAACTGGAACTCCTGGACGATGCCGGTGACCACGCCCATCGCGATGTTGATCAGGAAGAGCTTCCCCCAGAACTTCGTGGCGTGGAAGTACTTCTCCTTGTCCGTCCGGACCCAGGCGGTCTCCAGTCCGGCCACGATGGCGGCCAGGCTGATGGTGAGCGGTACGAAGAGGAAGTGGTAGACGGTGGTGATGCCGAATTGCCAACGCGCGATGGTTTCGTGAGCGATTGCCAGTTCCACGTCGCCCTCTCTCCGACCCGACCTCGAAGGTCACTTTCCGGACAAACTTCATCTATAGCTGTAGACCGCTGCGCACCCGTGCAAGCTTGTCCGCTTGTGAACGTGAACACGTTCACAAGGGCCAGTATCCATCATGCTTACGAGTGGTTTGCAGGCGGGGTGGGATTGACCGGCGATGCCGTGCGCACAGTCTGCGGACCGGCCCTGGCCTGCCACAACGAGCGCCCGGGCGACTCACGGAACGATCTTGGACGATCCGGCGCTTGACATTCGGCCCATCGCCGCGGCACGCGCGACCGTGCCCGGCCGGGTGGTGACCCGGCCGGGCACGGGCCCGGCGTCTAGCGGTTGCCGTAGGGGCGGGTGATGATCTCCATGCCGTGGCCGGCCGGGTCGAAGAAGTACAGCCCCCGGCCGCCGTGGTGGCGGTTGATCTCGCCGGGCAGCTTCAACTGCGGGTCGGCGTAGTAGGCGATGCCGCCCGCCTCGATCCGGGCGAAGGCGGCGTCGAACTCCTCGTCGGAGACGAGGAAGGCGTAGTGCTGCGGGGCGATCGCCTCCGCCGGGACGGACGCGAAGTCGAGGGTCACCCCGTTGCCCGTGGCGACCGGGACGAACGGCCCCCAGGCCGTCCCGACCTCAAGGCCGAGGACGGCCGCCAGGAAGGCGGCGGATTCCCGGTTGTCCCGGGCGTGAACGATGGTGTGATCGAGCTGGATTGTCATGCTTCGAATGCCTCCGTAAGGCACTCACGGGCTACCTCCATGCCTCACCCGGACGGTGACCGACACGCGATGCCGTACCGGAATCCTAGGCCGCGGCGGCACCCGCCGACCAGCCCCCGCCGGACCGGTCGGACCGGTTGGACCGGTTGGACCGGTCGGACCGGTCGGACCGGTCGGACCGGTCGGACCGTCATACCGCTGCGCTCACGCGGGGATCACGGCCGGACGGGCGCCGCCAGTGCCGCCAGCTCCGCCAGGTCCTCGGCGCCCAGCCGCAGCGAGGCGGCCGCGATGTTCTCCTCCAGATGGACCGGCGAGGAGGTGCCCGGGATGGCCAGGATCGAGGGGGAGACCGCCAGCAGCCAGGCCACCATCACCTGCGCCCGGGTGGCGCCGTGCCGCTCGGCCACCCGCTGGAGCGCCGGGTCCTCGGGCACCCCGGAGCCGCCGAGCGGGAAGAACGGCACGAAGGCGATGCCCCGCGCGGTGCAGTCCGCCAGCAGCGCCGCGTCCTCCGCCGAGTGCTCCAGCACGCTGAACCGGTTCTGCACGGCGGTCACCGGTGCGATCGCCTCGGCCTCGGCGAGCTGGGCCGCGTCCACGTTGCTGACCCCGAGGTGCCGGATCAGCCCCTCCTCCCGCAGCTCCGCCAGCGCCGCGAAGGACGTCGCGATCGACCGCAGGCTGGGCATCCGCCGCAGGTAGACCAGGTCGAGCCGGTCCACCCCCAGCTCACGCAGGTTGCGGTGGACGGCCGCGCGCAGCTCCGCCGGACCGGCCGGCTCCAGCCAGCTGCCGTCGGGGTTGCGGCCGGGGCCCACCTTGGTGGCGATCACCAGGCCGTCGCGGTACGGGTGCAGGGCCTCGCGGATCAGGCCGTTCGCCGAGACGTCCTCGTGGAAGTAGAACCAGGCGGTGTCGATGTGGTCGACACCGAGCTCGACCGCCCGGCGCAGCACGGCGAGGCTCCGCACGGGGTCGCAGGCCGGGCCGTCCCAGTCGCGGGCGGGCAGCTTCATCGCGCCGAAGCCCATCCGGGCGATCGGCAGGTCGCCGCCGAGCAGGAGGGAGCCGGCGGCCGAGGCGTGGGAGGTGGTCGTCATGTCGGTAAGCCTCCGCCCGGCTCGCCCGTCGCCCGACCGATCTGGCATGTTGCTGCCATGAGCACCGACCCGATCATCACCCTGCACGGCGAGCGGGAGCTCGTCCAGCGGGCCGGCCACCTCTTCGTCGCCTCGCGTGAGGAGTTCCTGGTCGCCGCCACCGACCTGCTGACCTGGTCGTCGGGCGTCAACGCCGCCTTCGCGGAGGGCAAGCGGCCGCACCTCGTCCCCGGGCTCACCATGCGCAAGCTGTACACCCGGCGCGCCCTGGCCGATCCGGAGTCGCACCGGCGGCTGGAGAGGATCGCCGGCACCGGCATCGAGGTCCGGATCAGCGACGGACCGCTCGCGCGCGAGGCGATCATCATCGACCGGCGCACCGCGATCCTGGCCGGCGCCCCGGTGCGGGGCGTGCGGACGTACACCGTGGTGCGGTCGCCGGAGGTCGTCGACGGCGTGCGCTCGCTGTTCCGCGCCGCCTGGGAGACCGCCACCGACCTCGCCGACTGCGCCCGGCCGCCGCACCTCACCGAGCAGGCCCGGCAGATCCTGAGCGCCCTCGCGACCGGCCACACCGACGAGACCGGCGCCCGCCTGCTCGGCCTCTCGCTGCGCACCTACCGCCGCCGGGTCGCCGACCTGATGATGACCCTCGGCGCCACCTCCCGCTTCCAGGCCGGCCTGCTCGCCCGGGAACTGCTGGAGGACGGCGTCACCCCCGCCGCCCGCCGGTGATCTCCGGCCCGATCACGAACCCCTTCGCCGGCCCCTCCGGCACGAACGCCTCCTCCCCGTACGGCGTCCGGACCGAACGGGCGTAGGCACCGCGCTCGATGTCGGGGCCGGTCAGGACGGTGACGGCGCCGCCTTCGTCGAAGTCGTCGATGATCACGTAGATCGGGATGCCGGCGCTCGCGTAGGCGCGGTGCTTGAGGACCACGTCCCGTCGGCGGTTCCTGCTTCCGGGTGACACCGTCTCGACCACCAACGCGAGACCTGAGGCGAGTACGCCCAACCCTTCAGGGTGCTCGATCTCCTCCAGGTCATCGGGGGCGACGAAGACATCGGGGACCATCACCCTCAAACCGTGGATGACGTTACCGTCGTTCGCGGGGGCCCAGCCGGTACCTCGCAACTGGTCGTGCAGCGCCAACAGCACCCGGCGGTTGATCGTCAGGTGGCGGGTCCCGCCAGTGGGCGACATCTCGATGGCTCCCTCGATGATCTCCGCCCTGAAGCCCTCAGGGACGTCCATCTCCTTCCACACCTGCCACAGCGCCTGGTCCAGGTCCACGACGGTCTCCTCGGCTACGAGCGCGGTCATTGAGACACCTCTTCCCGTCCAGTGTGGTCGGCTCGCGCGATCCGCATCAAGCCGCAGCCGTACGGTCGCACACGACCGGAGACCGGGCGGAGAGAACCAGGCCGGTTCACCCGAACGGGCGGTTTCAGCGCTGGTGGGGGATCTCCACGCGGAAGGTGGCGCCGGTGCCGGGGGCGCTGTGGAGGGTGAGGGTGCCGCCGTGAGCGTGGGTGAGCGCGGTGGCGATGGCGAGGCCGAGGCCGGCGCCGCCGCCGTCGTGGCGGCTGCGCGAGGCGTCCACCCGGTAGAAGCGGTGGAACACCCGGACGGCCTGCTCCTCGGTGAGGCCGGGACCGGAGTCGGCGACCTCCAGCAGGCAGAGGCCCTCGGCGGTGCCGACGCCGATCCGCACCGGCGTCCCGGGCGGGGTGTGCTTGACGGCGTTGCCGACCAGGTTGGTGACCACCTGACGCAGCCTCGCCTCGTCGCCGAGCACCGGTGCGGGGCCGGGCGCGCCGGTGCCGGACGGACCGGTGAGGGCGACCGGGCGGGACGGGTCGAGGGCGGTGAGGTCGTGCAGGGCGTCCGCCGCGAGGGTGCGCAGGTCCATCGGCGCGAGGTCGAGCGGGCGTTCCTCGTCGAGCCGGGCGAGCACCAGCAGGTCCTCGACCAGGGCGCCCATCCGGACGGCCTCGCTCTCGATCCGGAACATCGTCCGCTGGACGTCCGCCTCGGTGGGCAGCGCCCCCATCCGGTACAGCTCGGCGAAACCGCGGATGCCGGCCAGCGGGGTCCGCAGCTCGTGCGAGGCGTCGGCGACGAACCGCCGCATCCGTGCCTCGGACTCGGCCCGGGCGGCGAACGCGGCCTCGATCTGGGTGAGCATCGCGTTGAGGGCGGCGGACAGCCGGCCGACCTCGGTGCGGGTGGCGAGCTCGGGCATCCGGTGCGACAGCTCGCCGGAGGCGATCCGCTCGGCACCCTCCTCGATCCGGCGCAGCGGCCGCATCCCGGCCCGGACGGCGAAGAAGCCGAGGGCCGCGATCAGCACCAGCACCGCGCCGCCGATCGCCAGGAAGGAGGTGCGCAGCCGGGCGACGGTGGCGTCGATGTCCTCCCGGGAGACCGCGACCATCAGGTACGCGGGGGTGGGGGTCGGCACGGCGAAGGCGCTGGGGGGAGCGGGGCCGAGGGCGGGCGGCCGCTGGAGGGGCAGGACGAGCGTGCGCCAGCTGCGCTGGCCGCGCTGGTCGGGCAGGTCGAACGGGGTGTCCGGGGCGGCGGCCGCCGGGTCGAGACCGGCCAGCTGCGGCGCCGGGTCGTTCTCGGAGACCGGCTGGCGGACCACCTGCTGGACCTTGCCGTCCGCCGAGAGGTACTGGACCAGGTACTGGCTGGGCAGCGCCGCCGCGGGCCGCCTCCCGCCGACCGAGGGCTGCCGGCTCTCCGGCCAGGTCGTCCGGCCGGGGGCGCGGTGCGAGAGCGGTTCGGCGAAGCGCTGCAACTGGTCGTCGAGCCGCTCCACCAGCTGCATCCGGACGGTGCCGAGCACGACGGCGTCACTGACCGCGAGCCCGGTGGTGACCAGGGCGAGGACGAGGACGAGCAGCCGGACGCGCAGCGAGAAGCGGGGGAACACGGGGGGCGGTCAGCTCTGCGGCGGCCGGCGCAGCGCGTAGCCGATGCCGCGGACGGTGTGGATCAGCTTGGGACCGTGCGCGGGGCCGGAGTCGAGCTTGCGGCGCAGGTAGGAGATGTAGGACTCGACGATGGAGAGGTCCCCGCCGAAGTCGTAGGCCCAGACGTGGTCGAGGATCTGCGCCTTGGAGACCACCCGGCCGACGTTGGCCATCAGGTAGTGCAGCAGCTTGAACTCGGTCGGCGAGAGCGCGACCGGGGTGCCGCCGCGGGTCACCTCGTGGGCGATCGGGTCCAGCGTGAGGTCGGCGACGACCAGCCGGCCGTCCTCGGCGGGGCCGCCGGCCCGGCGCAGGATGGCCCGGATCCGGGCGATCAGCTCCTCCAGGCTGAACGGCTTGGTGACGTAGTCGTCCGCGCCGGCGGCCAGGCCCTGGACCTTGTCGCCGACGCCGTCCTTGGCGGTCAGGAAGAGCACCGGCAGGTGGTCGCCGGGGTGGCCGTGGGCGGGCCCGGCTATCTGGCCCCGGGTGGTCTGCTCGCGCAGCCGCTCGACCACGGTGAAGCCGTCCAGGTCGGGCAGCATCACGTCGAGGACGACGAGGTCGGGGCGTTCGACGGCGATCAGTTCGAGCGCCTCGGTACCGCTGGCGGCGGAGGCGACCCGGAAGCCGGAGAAGCGCAGGGAGGCGGAGAGCAGCTCCCGGATGTTGGGCTCGTCGTCGACGACGAGGAGGAACGCCTCGCCCGGGCCGCCGGCCACGGCGGAGCTGCCAGGTGTGGACACAGTGCCTTGCACGGGGGTTCCGCCTCCCGGTCGGACGATGGCGTTCAGCTTGAGGCTAGCCCGGGGAGGCTATGCGCCGTCGATGAATGTTGGATTAACACCTTAGCGGGCGGATTTGGGCGAACGAGCCCGCACGGTCGGGCTGGATGGTGTGCGTACGAGCCGGTGGACAGGGCGGAGGCGCCGCGCGGCCGGGGCGCGGAGCCGTTCCCGGGCCGGAGGCCGGGCGGTTCCGGACCGGGGCGGTCGGTTCCCGGCCGGAGGCCGGGCGGTTCCCGGCTGGAGGCCGGGCGGTTCCCGGCCGGTGAAGACCGCGCGTGACCCAGGGTACGGACTCACCGCGCGGGCGGCTGGGGGCTGCGGGGTCAGCCGCCAGGCCCCCTCCCACCCGTGGACGGGCTAGGAGGGAGGCTTCTGGGTCTGGTTCTGGGTCCCCCGGCCACCGGCGCCGCCGCCGAAGCCGCCCGCGCCGCCCGCGCCGAAGCCGGCGGCGCCCTCGACGAGCTGGGTGGCGGCGTACCCGCCGTCGGCGCCCGGGGTGCCGACCACGGTGACGCTCTGACCGGGCTGCAGGTCGGTGACCTTGCCCTCCTTGTTGAGCTGGACCTTGGTGGCGTCGCCGGTGGTCACCTTGACGGTGTTGCCGTTGGCGTCGGTCAGGTAGACGGTGGTGCCGTCGACGGCCTTGACGGTGCCCCGGGTGAAGCCGCCCTGCGCGCCCTGGCCACCGCCCTGGCCACCGCCCTGACCGGCGCCCTGACCGGCGCCCTGGCCGCCCCGGCGGGTGCCGTTCTGCCCGCCCCCGAAGCCGGAGGCCGCCGCCCGGGGCTGCTGCCCCGCCGCCGCCGACTTGCCGGAGCCGGTGGAGCCGTGGCCCTGCTGGTACCAGACGCCGCCCGCGAAGGCCGCCGTGGCGAGCACGGCGCCGGCCAGGACGAGGGTCGGCCACGGCAGCCGGCGGCGCGGTGGCGCGGCCAGCTCGGCGGTGACGTCCCGGGCGTCCGGCGCGGTGGAGAGCAGGACCACCTGCTCGGCGGGGGTGCGCGGCTCGATCTCGTTGCTCATGGTCTGCGGGTCCTTGGTCACTCGTGGCGGAGGGCGTCGATCGGGCGCAGCGAGGCGGCCCGGTTGGCGGGGTAGCTGCCGAAGAACAGGCCGATGGCGACGGCGATGCCGAACGCGCCGAGCACCGACTCGGGGATCACCACCGGCTTGATGCCGACGACGGAGAAGTGCGATCCGGCGAGCCCGGCCAGCACCCCGAGTCCGGCCCCGATCACCGACAGCAGGGTGGACTCGACGAGGAACTGCCCGAGGATCGCCACGCGCGGGGCGCCGAGCGCCTTGCGGATGCCGATCTCCCTGGTCCGCTCGGTGACGGTGACCAGCATGATGTTGGTGATGCCGATCCCGCCGACCAGCAGCGAGATCGCGGCCACCGCGCCGAGCAGCACGGTGAAGGTCTTGGTGGTCGACTCCCGGGCCGTGAGCAGCGAGGCCTGGTTGCCGATCCGGAAGTCCGCCTTGGTCGGGTCGGCGATCGCGTGGGTGCCGAGCAGCACCCGGGTGACCTCGGCCTGGGCGGCCGTGGTGGTCTCGGCGGAGGTGGCCTGCACCAGGATCTGGCTGACCGGGCCGAAGCCGGTGAAGGCGTTCTGCACGGTCGGCAGCGGCGCGATCACCACGTCGTCCGGATCGGTGAAGCCGGTGCCGCCCTTGGCCTGGAGCACGCCGACCACGGTGAGCGGGGTGCCGCCGACGGTGATCGCCCTGCCGACCGGGTCGGTGGTGGCGAACAGCTGCTTGGCGGTGGCGGCGCCGAGCACCGCGACCTTGCGGGAGCCGAGCACGTCGTCGGCCGTGAAGTACTCGCCCCGGCCGATCTTCAGGTTGGCGGTCTCGAAGTACGCGGGGTAGGTGCCGACGATCGAGCCGGGGCTGTAGGAGATGTCCCCGTACAGCGCGGTGCCGCTGGCGGTGACCACCGGCGCGACGGACTTGATCGAGGTCGCCTCCGGGTCGCTCGCCAGTGCCCTGGCGTCGGCGACCGTGAGCTTCTTGGCGGTGGAGGCGGTGCGCGAGCCGCCGAAGGAGGACCCGGCGGTGACCGTCAGCGAGTTGGTGCCGAGCGAGGTGATCGACTCCTTGACCGCCACCGAGGAGCCGTTGCCGACCGCGAGCAGCAGGATCACCGAGGCCACGCCGATCAGCACGCCCAGCATGGTCAGGGCGGACCGCACCTTGTTGGCGGCCAGGCCGCCGACGGCGAACCGGAGCATCTGCCAGAGGATCATGCGAGCACCCCCTGGAGGTCGGCGGCCGCGAGCAGGGCGGGCGGCGGACCCTCCACCGGAGCCTGCCGGACGTCGCTGACGACCGCGCCGTCGACCAACCGGATCACCCGCTTCGCGTGCAGGGCGACCTCGTCCTCGTGGGTGATCAGCACCACCGTGCGGCCGGTCGCGTTGAGGCCGTCGATCAGGGCCAGCACCTCGTCGGTGGAGCGGCTGTCCAGGTTGCCGGTGGGCTCGTCGGCGAGCAGCATCGCGGGCGCGGTGACCAGCGCCCGGGCCACCGCGACGCGCTGCTGCTGGCCGCCGGAGAGCTCGCCCGGCCGGTGCCCGGAGCGCTCGGCGAGGCCGACCAGGGAGAGCGCGGCCAGCGCCCGGCGCCGGCGCTCGGCGCTGCGCACGCCCGCGTAGGCGAGCGGCAGCTCGACCTGGGCGAGCGCGGTGGTGCGGGGGACGAGGTTGAAGGACTGGAAGACGAAACCGATCTTGCGGTTGCGGACCAGCGAGAGCTGCTGCTCGTCCAGGTGGCCGACGTCGATGCCGTCGAGCAGGTAGCGGCCGGCGGTCGGCACGTCCAGGCAGCCGAGGATGTTCATCAGGGTGGACTTGCCGGAGCCCGAACTGCCCATCACCGCGACGAAGTCGCCCTGCTCGATGTCCAGGTCGACGCCCAGCGGCTCGCCGGTGGCCGGGTGGGACGGGCCGCGCAGCGCGTGCACGGTGGCGTCGCCGTGGCCGTAGGACTTGGTGAGCCGGCGGATCTGGATGACCGGGGGCGCCGCTGCGGTGCCCTGGGGCGCGGGAGCGGTCCTGCGCCCCATCAGCGGTTCCCGCCCCGGCCGGTGCCGCCGCCGGCGGCCGCGCCGACGCCTGCCACGCCGGCCGCGCCGCCGGCTCCCGTGCCGCCGCGGTTGCCCTGGCCACCGGTCAGGCCCGGGAAGGATCCGTTCGGGAAGCCGTTGGTCCCGCTGGTGGTGGAGAGTTCGACCTTGTCGCCCTCCTTCAGCCCGGAGACCACCTGCACGGTGGTGTCGCCCTCGACGCCCACCTCGACGGTGACCCGCTCGCTGGAGCCGTCCGGCTGCACCAGGGTCGCCGTCCGGCTGGTGCCGGTGCCCGCCAGGGCGGCGGTGGGCAGCGAGAGCGCGTTGTCGGCCTCGCCGGTGACCACCGAGACGGTCGCGCTGAGGCCGGTGCGCAGCTTGCTGGTGTCGCCGGTGATCTGCAGCGTCGCCGCGTACTGGACGGCGGCCGCGCCGCCGCTGCCGCCACTGCTCACCGGCAGCGAACTGACGGACAGCACGGTGGCGTTGAGCTTGGTGTCGGACTGCGCGTTCAGCGCGACGGTGGCCGACTCGCCCTTCTTGAGCTTCAGCGAGTCCAGCTCGGAGAAGTTGGCGGTGACCTGCATCCCGGTCGGGTTGGTCAGCACGATGAAGCCGCTCGGGGCGCCGGAGACGGTGGTGGTCCCGGTGGACTTGGCGGTGCTCCCGGTGCCGCTGCTCCCGGTGCCGCCGCCCAGCGTGTCGCCGACCTTGTTGGAGACGGACGCGACCGTGCCGTCCACCGAGGCGGTGAGCGTCGTACCGGCCAGCGCGGCCTGGGCGTTGGCCAGGTTGGTCTGCGCGGTGGCGACCTGCTGCTGGGCCTGGGCCACGGCCGCCTCGTCCACCTTGGTGGTGGTGATCGTGGTGGTCTGCGGGACGGGGGTGGTCTGGGGAGCGGGCGCGCTGCTCGCGCCCGCTCCCCGTTCCCCGCCACCGGTGCCGCCACCGGTGGAGTCGTTGGACGAGCCGCTGGAGCCGCTGGAGGACTTGTTCGAGCTGCCCGGGATCTGCTGGGTGGTCGTGGTGGTGACACCGGCCCGCGCCTTGGTCAGGTTGGCGTTGGCCGTGGTCAGCGCCGACTGGGCGGCGTCCACCTGCTGCTGGGCCGCCGTGGTGTCGACGGTGGCCAGCACCTGTCCCTTGGTCACGGTGTCGCCCACCGCGACCTTGACGGCGGTCAGCTTCCCGCCCGTGGTGAAGTCCTGGGCGGCGTCGGTCGGCGAGGCGAGCGTGCCGGTTCCGGACACGGTGGCCAGGACCGTGCCCTTCGCCACGGTCGCGGTACGGACCTGGGCCTTGCCGGCCGCCTTCTCCGTCCCACTGTCCAACGTGGTGTACGCCAGGGCCGCGGCGCCCACCAGGGCCACGCCCAGTGCGGAGTTCAGGAGGACGGCACCACGCCGTCGCGGAAGCACCTTCATGCCGCACAGCTTCGCCGGGCGCTCTTGCGGCACCCTGTGCGCGACCTGGGAGAACCCTGACCGGCCGAATCCGGGCATTCCGCCACGCTCCCCCCGCCCCCAGCCCTCACCTTGCCCACCCCCCGCCCAACCGTTGGCCGAACTCCCAGCCCCTTCCCAGCCATCCCCAGCCATCCGGCAGCCCGGGGGGGCATGGAGCCAACCCTGGCCGCCACCGCACCGCCGCCTCAGGGGAGTCACCGCTGCGGAGTGGGAAGTCAGCCCGGCCGACTTCCCACTCCGCGGCCCGATGGACCGCACCCCGGCGACTGTCGACAGGCCGCCAGTACGCTGGGCCGATGCTGCTCCCCGCCCTCCCGCGGATCCGCCTGCGGTCCGTCGATCGGCCGGCCGTCAACACGCCGTTCGGCCCGTTGACCTTCGCCACCACCATCGGGAGCACCGGCCTCCCGCAGCTGCCCGACGAAGGCTTCGAGCTGCCGGGCGGCGGAACCCTCGCCCGCTGGAACCGGCCCGAGGCTCGCGTCGAGCTGCTGCTTGCTCCGTACGACGCCGACCTCGACCCCGAGGTCTGGGGGCCGCTGACCGGCTGCCAGGCGGCAGTCTGGCGGATCGACGCCCTCGCGCCGCTCGGTCGGGTGCGGTTCTCGGCGGGACTGCCCGTGCGACTTCCGGAGGATGCCGAAGCGGGGTGGGACGGCGGGCAGGCGCTGACAGCAATCACGGTGGAGGACAGGACGACCCGGCTCACCGTCGGCGGTCACGACGAGGAGGCGATCTGCGGTGCAGCCGACGCGGGCGAGGCACCCCGGGGGTGGGCAGCCCTGATCGACGAGGTCCACGACCGTTCCGCGAGTACGTGGGGTGTGGACGTCGACCACGACCACGGCATCTCCTGGAGGCTGCCCCCGTTGGAACCCGGCGACCACTGCGAACTGCCCGTGATCGCCGCCTGGGCCCCGGTCGCGGACCGGACCGCGAACACCTGGTACGCGGTCATGGCATCACCCACGGTGCTGCTGCGCCGGTTCACCCCCGACCCGACAAAGCGGCACGAAGATCCGGACGCGCACTGATCGCAGCCGGCGCTCTGCTGTCTCTGCGGAGTGGGGAGTGGGGGCCGCCCGCGTGACGCCCCCCGGCCCGGGTCCCCCCACCCCCAACCAAGCGCCCCCCACCCCGATCGGGAATAAGACCCCATGAAAACCAGCGGC
>NZ_JBHWUI010000029.1:15663-61298 GCF_042737525.1 Kitasatospora sp. NPDC059973
GGGGCCGCGTACCCCCCCCCCCCCAACACCGCGCAATTCACCGCGCCCCCCCACTTGACCCCCGCGGCCGCCTGGTCTACGGGGGGGGGGGTCTGGCCCCCCCCCCCCACCCCCCACTCCGCAGCCGGGATCGCCCTACCGCATCCGAGGCGCCCACCTCCCGTAGCTGAATGCTCGCCAGTGACTGCCAGGCTGCAGACCTTGATTCTTAGTCCGAGACGGGAATACCGGCCTGGTCAGCGTGAACAGTTGGTCCCACTCTCCCTAACTTCGTATCCAAGGGCTCGCGTGAGCCCATCTGAGGGGGCGACAGCATGACCCAGACCCCGAACCTGACGCGACTGACGGGCACGTTCAACGGGCCCAACTGCGATGACGACGACTGCCCGAACGTCTATGCCACCGATCGTGGCACCTTCGTGGTCCAAGGCGATCACTTCGAAGCCCTCCGCGTGCCGGTTGAGGAGTCCGCAGTGGAGATTCCCCGAAGCGTCCTTGAGGAGGCTGTCCGTGCTCTTGGATGGTGACCAGTGGCGCCAACACTTCGACGGGTATCGCCAGGATGCGTTCCGGCTGGAGGCCCAGCCGGCGTACACCATGCCGCGCGAGGCCGAGAACCTCGCGCGGTTCCTGCGCGGCGAACCGAAGCCGGCCGAGCACAACGCGGCCTGGCACCGACGGGTCCAGGGCTTCGTCATCAGCGGCAGGACGATCGGCCGGGTCCGGGTGGTGCGGGAGCCGTTGACCGACTACCAGCGGTACCAGTTCACCTGGGGGATCCCCGGCAACATCGCGGCCGGCGAGGACATCCGCATCCTCGACGCCACCGAGCAGGACTTCGGGATCCCGGACCAGGACTGGTGGATGTTCGACGAGTCCTCGGTCATCCACCTGAACTTCCGCCCGGACGGAACGCAGCTCAACCGCGAGCTGGTCGATGAACGAAGCGGAGAATGCAGAGAGTTGAGGCGGCTGGCGATCTCGAACTCGGTGCCGTTCCTCGAATATGCAAACGACCACACATGACGCCCGATCCCGATCAGCTCGGCTGATCGGGATCGGATCAGGATGCTCGCGGCCCTTCCCCTGCGAGGGGGCGGAATGGGAAGTCGGATCCACCGACTTCCTACTCCGAGTCGGCTTGTTCTCCGGGCTGAGGCCTTCGCCGATGAGGGTGGGACCTATGAAGTCCACAGCGTGGTGGCTCACCCGTGTGCGGAACTACCGTGCTACGGGACGTAGGATCGCTCAGGTGCATGTACTCACCCGGCCGTTGTCCGACTACCTGCGGTACGAATTCGCAGCCTACGCCTACAACGTCGAAGCCGGGGAGGACATCAGGATCCTCGATCTGACCGGCAAGGAGAATCCTGGTCTCCCGGACGGCACGCAGATCGGCCGAGAGCTTCTGGAAAGCCCTGACATCGACCAGTTCCGGCACTGGCGGGATCTCGCCATGTCGCTGTCGGTTCCCTTCACGGAGTACAACGCGGGGTGACCCGGAGCTGGGACCTGTCGGTGGGAATGGGGTGGATCGGCTGGAGGCGCCCCCTCGCTCGGGTCGAGCGAGGGGGCGCTGTCCGGTCAGGTCGTGAGGTGGTCGAACTCGCCGGCCTTGACGCCCTGGACGAACTTGGCGAACTTCAGGGGCGTGGTACGGACGATGATCTCGCCGCTGTCGGACTCACGGAGTTCGACCATGCCGTCGACGGTGCGCACCTCCATGCAGTTATCACTAGAGCTGCTGAACGAAGACTTCTGCCATTGATTCTGGGACATCTTTAGTCCTTCAAGCTTCGCGCTGTACGTTGGATCAGATCTCGCGATTCTTCACAAGTGAGAGCCGCCCTCTCGATGCGGTCAAAAGTGCTGCGATATGATTCGAGTTCATCTGGGGCATCGAAGAACATGGGGCCTCGCGAGGACTCCATTTCAACTGTATCGAGTTCGGAAACCGCTCCGAAGCTGTAGAGGATGCTCTCGATCGGGCCTGGGTGGGTGTGCACGCCGAAGGGGACCACACGGACACTCACGTTGGCCCTGGCAGAGTCATCGACCACGCAAAAGAGTTGCTCTCGCAGCACATCGGTGCCGCCGAAGCGCGTGAGCAGGCTGGACTCGTGGACGTACACCTCCAGCTTCTTACCAGGACTCTGAAGGAAGGTGTCTCGCCGCTTTCTGCGAAAGGAGGTGCGCAGCTCGATCTCATGAGGTGTGAGGCCAGGAATCTTCCGAGTGAACATACCTTGCGCATACTCACTGGTCTGCAGGAGTCCTGGAAGGAATACGGACGTCCAAACCTTGACGGTCCCTGCAGCGAAGTCTTCGTGTTCTGCAGATTCAAGGAAGGCACTGGGGATCAGGCCGCGATACTCCTCCCACCAACCCTTCCCTCGTGAGGCAATGATTTCGGCAAGCGCGCCGATGAGCGGCTGATTGGTGTAGTTACAGGCTGCCGTGATCGTGTGGAGCCGATCAACGTTGACGCTGGTCTTCCCGCTCTCCATCTGCGTCACCTGGGTGGGACTCACGCCGAGTACACGAGCAAGCTGACTGCCGCCGAGGCCCGCCTGTTCGCGCATCCGTCGCAGCTCGGCACCCAAACGGCGTTGGCGGAGAGTCGGGTTGGGGCGACCGGGCATGACGTCCTCTCGGCGTTTCGTGAGACCAGTGTGCCGTGTGACCCGCGCGCAGAGTCAACCGATCACACGGGAGGGGGAACTTCCTCGCGAACTACCAAAATTTAGGTTCCTGTGCGCTACGGTCGTCTCACATCGATCCGATGGATCGTCAGTAACGCCTGTTCCCAGGGCAGTAGGCGCCTGCTGCCCGCGCACCGCAGAGCAGCCGTACGCGGCACTCCCAGTCCCGTTCCGGCCTGGCTCACGGCGACGTATCCGCCGGTTCCGCCCCACCCCACTCCACTCCGCCTCTCTTCGGAGGTCCCTCATGTGTGCCTTCACCCTGCCCGAACCGCCCGACTGGTCCGCCGCCCGCGAGGAGCTGCGCGAGGCCCTCGACCTCGCCGGCTGGCCCGACGACCTCATCCACGACGCCGAACTCGCCCTCTGCGAGCTCTACATCAACGCCTGGCGCCACGGCGGCAGCCCCGCCCCGCTCGTCGTCGTCCTCCTGCGCGACCACACCCTGCGCGTCTCCGTCGCCGACGACAACCCCCACCTCCCCGAACCCCGCACCCCCGCCGACCCCTACGCCCTCTCCGGCCGGGGCCTGCACCTCGTCCGCTCCCTCACCCACCGCTTCGGCACCGACCCCCGCAAGCACGGCAAGCGCGTCTGGTTCGAACTGGACGCCGCCGCGTGAGCACCACCCGCCGCACCCCGATCGCGCCCGACGACCCCCGCATGCGCGACTACACCCACGCCCAGATCACCACC
Source organism: Kitasatospora sp. NPDC059973 (assembly GCF_042737525.1). Taxonomy (NCBI): domain Bacteria; kingdom Bacillati; phylum Actinomycetota; class Actinomycetes; order Kitasatosporales; family Streptomycetaceae; genus Kitasatospora; species Kitasatospora sp. NPDC059973. The sequence continues at coordinate 19,062 of NZ_JBHWUI010000029.1, forward strand.
CTCCTCGGCGAACTCCACACCCGAGGCGCCAGGTTCGGCATCCAGTGGGGCTCTGCCACCACCGTGGGCGGCACCGTCGACGGCCGCATCCTCGTCGACTTCGGCAACGCCCCCGTGGCCACCCTCCTCAACCTCCTCCACCTGCTCCGCGACACCGAGAGGAACGAGCCGTGGGAGTCCTGATCCCCCTCGTCACCGAAGCGATCCACACCGAACGCACCACCGTCGCCTACCTCAGCGTCGAACACGCCCCCGACGCCACCGTCCAGCTCCGCCTCGCCGTCGACCTCGACATCCACACCGGCCCCGGCGAACACCTCGCCCTCCCCCTCACCCACGACCAGGCCCACGAACTCCTCCACGACCTCGCCGCCCACCTCGGCCACCGCGTCCTGGGAATCCGCCGATGAGAACCGGCACCGCCGACTTCCTCATCGGCGCCGCCCTCCTCACCCTCCTCGCCCTCGCCCTCACCACCGTCACCCTCGGCGTCATCACCGCCCTCAAGGTCAACGACGACCAGCACACCCTCGCGCCGAAACCCATCACCCCCCACGGCCGCTGGGAACTGCGCACCCGCCCCGACGGCACCACCGAATACGCCTGGATCGCCCGCCAGGCCGGCCACTACGGCCCCGAAATCCGACAGCAACCCCCCACCCCCGGCCGACACCGCATACCCACCTAGCAGCGGCAAAGCGAAGGCCCCCGCCCACCCGGGCAGGGGCCTCGCCGCCACCGCACGGAAATTCCCGGTGCGGCGAGCCGGTTCGGACCTATCCTGCCCGCCGTGACCGACTGGAGCAGGATCGAAGCCACCGACTGTGCCGTACCCGCCGACCGGCCACTGGAGGAGCTGGTCCGCGAACTCTCCGGCGCCCTGGCGGACCCCGATCCGGACGTCCGGGACGGAGCGCCGTACGCCGTCCTCGCGACCTGGATCGAGCGCGGGGTGATCGACGGGCCCCGGCGGCTGGCGCTGGGGGACGAGATGGCCGCCCGCTTCCTCGACCCGCAGATCCAGGCCCGCACCTTCGCCCCCCTCGTCCTCGACATGCTGGTGGAGAAGGGGGACTTCGAGGCCGGCTGGGTGGACGCGTTCGAGCGGTGGTACCCGGCGGAGACGGACCTGCGCGGCCATGACGAGAAGCTCGGCTGGCTCCACGCCGTCGCGCACGGCGCGGACCTGCTGGACCGGTTCGGCCGACACCCCGAGGTGGATCCGGTGCGGATGCTTCACCTCGCCGCCGCGCGGCTGACGGCGCCCACCGACCACGTGTTCGACCAGCTGGAGGACGACCGGCTGGCGCGGGCGGTCGCCCGGGTGCTCACCCGGCCCGATCTGAGCGAGTCCGACGCGACCACGTGGCTGGACCCGGTCGCCGCCCGCTTCGGGGCCGACCGCCTCAGTACCCCGGTGCCCGCCCACCTCAGCAACTGCCTGCGCACGCTGCGCCTGCTCTACGTCCTCGCGGACCGCGGCGTGCGGGCACCGAACACCGATGCCGCACCGGAGGCCCTCCCCCACGGGGCGGCGGTCAAGGAACGCCTCGCCGCCGTCCTCGACCGGATCGTCAAGCGGTAGGCGCGGGAGCACACGCCCCGGGCGGTGGCCGGCCCGGCCGCCACGGCCCCGATATCCGCCATCGAAGCGACCCCACCCCGGCCGGCACCGCACATCCGCCCGAGCCGGCACGTTGAGGCCCTCGTCGCCCACCGGGCGAGAGCCTCTCCGGTCTTCGACCGCAGTGATCGCCGGTACTCCACGCCCGTCACCGGCCCGCGCGAAAGGTTCCGAAAATAACTCCGAACCCACCTGCAACCACCGGCCGGGATGCGCGTCTATACGGATGAAGGCACGGAGAGCGAGACCGGCGAGGCCGGGGGGCGCTACCGCTGACAGCGGGGCCGGTCGTCTTCACACACCGTCAGCACCATGACCCTGGGGAAACACGTCATGCGCAAGTCCGTTATGCCCTCTTTCGCGAAGAATGTCACCGCCACCTCGGGCCGCCGCCGGCTCGCCGCCGTCGCCGCCACCGTCGTCCTCGCCGGCTCCGTCCAGCTGATGACCGCCGAGGCCTCCTGGGCCTGCGGCTCGGGAAACACGGCCGCCGCCGAGGCCAAGCCGGTCACCCCCGCCTCCGCCCACCAGGGCACCCTCGGCGCCGGGTTCTTCATGACCCCCGACGGCCAGAGCATCACCGCCGGCGGAGCCAAGGCCGAGATCGGCCTTGAGGTCGGCAACTTCACCGGCGCCCCCTACGAGAACGTCGCCCCCGTCATCGCGATCTACAACCCGGAAGGCTCCAACCGGCTGGAGGACTTCACCGTCGAGGCCGCCAGCGAGCACAGCGGTTGGAAGAAGCTCACCCTCCGCCACGGCTGCGACCCCACGATCATCGCCGACACCAGCTCGCTCAAGACGAAGCAGCTCACCGACGGCCACGCCACCCACTTCGCCTTCCGCGTCTCCGTCTCGGCGAACGCCGCCGCAGACCTGAAGAGCTTCCAGGTCTACCTCGGTGGCAAGGCCGACGGCTACCCCATCGAGCAGAGTGGTTCCCACACCTACAAGGTGCTCCGCACCCCCGCCCCAGCCAAGCCGGCGACCACCGCGAAGCCGGCCGCCAAGCCCACGACCAGCGCCAAGCCGACCGCCAAGCCCGCCGCCCCGAAGTCGGCCGCCCCCGTCGCGCCCGTCGAGGACAAGACCCAGACCCCCGCCACCCCCAAGGCCACGCCGACCGCCTCCGCCACCACCGGCCCCGCCACCACCGCCCCCGCCACCACCGCCCCGGCCGGCACCCCCGAGCTCGCCCAGACCGGCGCCGGCACCCCCAACGGCTTCCTCGCCGCTGCCTCCGCCGCCTTCGTCGCGCTCGGCGCGGGCGTCCTGATCGCCGTGCGCCGGCTGCGTCCCCAGCGCTGACCGGCCCACGGAGCACCAGAGGGGCCCTGCCCCCGCACGGCGGTGCGGAGGCAGGGCCCCTCGTCGTTCCCGGGTGACGACGGGCTCAGTCCTCGACCGGCTCCCGGTCCGCCGAGGCCCGACCCGACACCCACCCCGACGCCCACCCCGAGGCCGCCGCACTGGCCGCCAGCAACCGCAGACCGGCCTCCGATGACGAGCCGGGCACCGCGCTGAAGAGCAGCATCCGGTGCCCGGACGCCTCCGGCAGCGGCAGCGCCTCGAAGTCCAGCGTCAAGTCCCCGACCACCGGGTGGTGGAACTCCTTGGTGCCGAACAGGCAGTCGTGCACCGGGTGGCGCGACCAGAGCGCCGCGAACTCCGCGCTCTTCATCGACAGCTCGCCGATCACCTCGGCCAGTTGCCGGTCCTCCTGGTGCCGCCCGGCGGCCAGCCGCAGGAAGGCGACCTGGGCCCGGGCCTCGGTCTCCCAGCCCGGGTAGAGCTCCCGGGTCCGCGGGTCGAGGAAGAGCAGCCGGGAGAGGTTGGGGCGCGCCGCCGGCGAGTCCGGCGCCGCCGCGTCCAGGTGCCCGGCCAGCAGTGCGTGGCCGAGCGGGTTCCAGGCCAGCACCTCGTTGCGCAGGCCGACCACCACCGCCGGGACGTCGGCCATCGCCGCGATCAGCCGGCCCACCGCCGGCCGGACCCGCTCGAAGCGCTCGGCCGGGCGGCCCTTCGCCGGCCGGCCCGGGCGGGCCAGGTTGCGCAGGTGGGCGTGCTCGTCGCCGTCGAGGCGCAGTGCCCGGGCGATGGCGTCCAGCACCTCGTCGGAGACGTTGCGGCTCTGCCCCTGCTCCAGCCGCGTGTAGTAGGTGATGCTGACGCCCGCCAGCTGGGACAGCTCCTCGCGCCGCAGCCCGGGCACCCGGCGCCGGCTGCCGTACGTGGTCAGCCCGACGTCCTCGGGTCGCAGCCGGGCGCGGCGGGTGCGCAGGAACTCGCCCAGCTCGCTCGGCTTCTCCGCCCCCGCCGACGACGCCAGGGAGGCCGACGACGCCGAGGAGAGGGCCGGCGACGGCCTCTCCGCCGACCGGGGCTGCTGCGCTGACGGTGTCTCGGGTGCGGTCATGCCTCCAGTGAACACCGCCGGGCGGCGCCGAGCCTGTCCCTGCCAGTGCCACCCTCCGCGGGGGTCTGGGTACCCCCGGCGCGGCCCAGCAGGCTGCTGCCGTACCCGGAACACCCCGTCGAGCGAAAGGCAGCGGAGCGATGACCGCCACCCTGTCCGAAGCACCAGCCCTCCCCCGCACACCAGCCGGTATGACCGGCCGGCAGCGACTCGTCCTGGTCGTGCTGCTGGCCGCCCAGTTCATGCTGGCCGTGGACTTCTCGATCCTGAACGTCGCCCTGCCGGTGATCGGCCAGGGTCTCGGCTTCGGACTCGGCAGCCTGCAGTGGATCGCCACCGCCTTCGCCCTGAGCGCGGCGGGCTTCACCCTGCTGTTCGGACGGGTCGCCGACCTCTTCGGGCGGCGCCGGGTGTTCCTGATCGGCCTGGCCGTGCTCGGCGTCTCCTCGCTGGTCGGCGGGCTGGCCACCACCCCGGAGCTGCTGCTGGCCGCCCGGGTGGCGCAGGGCCTGGCCACCGCCGCCGTCACGCCGGCCGGGCTGGCGCTGCTCACCACCGCCTTCCCGGAGGGCCCGCTGCGCGAGCGGGCGCTGGGCCTGAACGGCGCGCTGATGTCGGCCGGCTTCACCTCGGGCGCGGTGCTCGGCGGGCTGCTCACCGACCTGCTGAGCTGGCGCTGGGCGTTCTTCGTCAACGTGCCGGTGGCCCTGGCCGTCCTGCTGGTGGCGCCCCGGCTGATCGCGGAGAGCCGGCCGGCCGGGAAGGTCCGGATGGACTTCCCGGGGGCGGTCACCGTCACCGGCGGCCTGCTCGCCCTGGTCCACGGACTGACGGCGGCCGGTGAGCACGGCTGGGGCGACCCGCTCGCGCTCGGCTCGCTGGGGCTGGGCGCGGCGCTGCTGGTGGCGTTCTGGTTCGTCGAGCGGACCGCCGCCTCGCCCCTCGTGCCGGTCCGGGTGCTGCGGCGGCGCACGGTGGTCTGGGGCAACGCGGCCGGCCTGCTGGCCTTCGCCACCGAGACCTCGCTGGTCTTCCTGCTGACCCTCTACCTCCAGCGGGTGCTGGGCTTCTCCGCGCTGGCCACCGGCCTGGCCTTCGGGGTCCTGGGTGCCGGCACCGTGCTCGGCGGTGTGGTCGCGCCGCGGCTGATCGGGCGGCTCGGCAGCCGGGGCGCGCTGCTCGCGGGATTCCTGGTGCAGGCCGCCGCGACCGCCGCGCTGCTCCTGCTCGGCGCCGACCGGGCCTGGCTCGGCCTGCTGCTGGCGGCGACCTTCGTCGGCGGGGTCGGCAACATGCTGGCGATCGTCGGCTTCATGGTGACGGCCACCTCGGGCCTGCCGGACGAGGAGCAGGGGCTGGCCACCGGGGTCGCCACCATGACCCAGCAGGTCGGCATCACCCTGGGCACCCCGGTGATGAGCGCGGTCGCCACCGCGGCCGCCGCGGGGACCACCGTGCTCACCGGGGTCACCTGGGCGATCGCCGTGAACACCGCGCTGGTGCTACTCGCCGCCCTCGCCTCGGCGCTCTTCCTGCGGCGGGGATGAGTGCCCCGCCCGACCGGCGGAGTGGGAAGTCGGACCCGCCGACTCCCCACTCCGCCACTGCCGTCGGACGACGGCGTCACGACCTGCTTCACCCGGCCCGCCTCGACGATCTCGGAGATCTCGCCGGCGGAGTCCAGCACGAGCTCGACCGCGCTCCCGAGCACTGCCCGGCACCGACTCGGGACCGCACCCGGCAGCACCCGGCCAGCACCAGGACAGCACCCGGACAGGACGACGCAGGGGCGCACCGCCGAGCGGTGCGCCCCTGGTGAAGCCGGTGTCCGTACGAGGTCAGCCGTCGATCGTCTTGCGGAACGCCTCGGCCACCGTGAGGAAGATCGAGTTGCCCTCGACCTCGCCGATCGAGATCCGGACGCCCTCCGGGAACGGACGGACGATCACGCCGGCGTCGGCGCAGGCCGCCGCGAACTCCTGGGAGCGCTCGCCGAGCGCCAGCCAGACGAAGTTGGCCTGCGAGTCCGGGATCTCCCAGCCCTGGGCGCGCAGCCCGGCGACCACCCGGGTGCGCTCCTCGACCAGTGCGTCGACCCGGACCATCAGGGCCTCCTCGGCCCGCAGCGAGGCGACGGCCGCGTTCTGCGCGAGCTGGGTGACGCCGAACGGCACCGCCGTCTTGCGCAGCGCGTTCGCCACCGGCTCGTGCGCGATCGCGAAGCCGACCCGCATGCCCGCCAGGCCGTACGCCTTGGAGAAGGTCCGCAGCACGCAGACATTGGGGCGGTCGCGGTAGAGGTCGATGCCGTTGGGGACGTCGGCGTCGCGGATGAACTCGATGTACGCCTCGTCGACGACCACCAGGATGTCGGCGGGCACCGCGTCCAGGAAGCGCTCCAGCTCGGCGCGGTGGATCACGTTGCCGGTGGGGTTGTTCGGGTTGCAGACGAAGATCAGCCGGGTGCGGTCGGTGACCGCGGCCAGCATCGCGTCCAGGTCGTGGTCGCCGCCCGCGGTGAGCGCCACCGGGACGGGGGTCGCGCCGGCGACCTGGGTGATGATCGGGTAGGCCTCGAAGGAGCGCCAGGCGAAGATCACCTCGTCGCCCGGGCCGGCCGTGGCGAGGATCAGCGACTGGGCGACGCCGACCGAGCCGGTGCCGGTGGCGATGTGCTCGGCCGGGACGTCGAAGCGCCGGGCCAGCTCGGCGGTCAGCTCGGTGACCGCCATGTCCGGGTACCGGTTGAGCGAGCCGGCCGCCGCGACCGCCGCTTCGAGCACGCCGGGCAGCGGCTCGTACGGGTTCTCGTTGGAGGACAGCTTGTAGGCGTCGGCGCCGGCGGGCTTGCCGGGCTTGTAGGTGGGGATGCCGTCCAGGCTCGACCTCAGCCGAGGCCCCTGCGCTGCCGTTCCACTCACGGTCCTTCTCCTTCTCTCTCCGTCGGGCCCACTGCGTCGGGCCCGCTGGTGCGTCCGCTCCCGCGCCGGACGGGATCGCCGCCGTGCCCGGGATCTCGCAACGCACCGGACCACCCCGGTCGGGTGCCCTGAACGATACCGACCGCGGCTCACCCGTAGGAGTGAGATGCCCGGTCGGGTTACTGGCGCAGATCAGCCATTCTGCAGGGTTCCTTTGGCACATGTCAGAGGTAAGACGGCTGGTTTCGTGCGGGTATCGAAGGGGCGCACACGGGCTCACTCTTGGAGAAACGTATCTCCAAGGACCCCCGATGCGCCGGTCACAGACCCTTGTCAGGAGCCATACGATCGGTCCGCCATGACAGCAGCAGCCAACCAGAGCGGTCGGCGACCCACCACCTCGCGGCGTCTGGAGCGGGCCGGCATCCGGGATGTGGCAGCAGCCGCAGGAGTGTCGATCACCACCGTCTCCGACGCGCTCAACGGTAAGGGCCGCCTGCCCGACGAGACCAGAAGCCGGGTGCGCGAAGTCGCCGAGCGCCTCGGCTACCGCCCCTCGGCCGCCGCCCGAACCCTGCGCACCGGGCGCTCCGGCCTGATCGGACTGACCGTCACCACCTACGGCGAAGAGCCGTTCACCTTCACCGAGTTCGCCTACTTCGCCGAGATGGCCCGCGCCGCCACCAGCGCCGCGCTCGGCCGCGGCTACGCCCTGGTGGTGCTGCCCGCCTCCTCCCGGCACGACGTCTGGGGCAACATCGCCCTGGACGGCACCGTGGTGATCGACCCGCCCGACCAGGACCCCCTGGTCAGCGAGCTGTACCGGTCCGGCGTCCCGGTGGTCAGCGACGGCAAGCCGGGCAACTGCCCGGTCACCGCCTGGGTCGACAACGACCACGAGGCCGCCGTGCTCGGCATCCTCGACCACCTCTCCGAGGCCGGCGCCCGCCGGATCGGCCTGCTCACCGGCACCAGCACCGACACCTACACCCGGCTCTCCACCGAGGCCTACCTCGGCTGGTGCGCCAAGGTCGGCCAGGAGCCGGTCTACGAGACCTACCCGGCGCACGACCCGGCCGCGGGGGCCGTCGCCGCCGACCGGCTGCTGGCCCGCCCGGACCGGCCCGACGCCGTCTACGGGCTCTTCGACCCGAACGGCACCGACCTGCTCGCCGCCGCCCGGCGGTACGGCCTGCGGGTGCCGGACGACCTGCTGCTGGTCTGCTGCAGCGAGAGCGATGTGTACGCGACCACCGAACCGCCGATCACCACGCTCTCGCTCAAGCCCCGGCGGATCGGGACGACGGTGGTCAACCTGCTCATCGACGCCATCGAGGGGGTGGACTCCGGGACGGGCGTCGACATCGCCCGGCTCTTCCCGCCCCGCTTCCGCACCGCCGGGACGGGGCCGCCGCCCGGCACGCTGATGCCCACCGAGCTGATCGTCCGCGCGTCCTCCCAACGGCGGAGTCCGCGCACCACCGTCAGCCCGCCGCGCCCGCCGGGCGAGGTGTAGGGGCCGACGGTGGTGCGCGGACCGGCCCGGGCGGTCAGGCAGCCCGCCCGAGCCGGTGCCCGGGCCGGTGCGTGGGCCGAGCACCGGTGCGGCGGCCGGTCCCGGGCTCCTGGCTCGGCATGATCCTGTCACGGACCGGCACGCATCGCCACGGACGGCCGCAGGTGATCATCTTGCGGTCTAGACCATACCTAGCCAGGACAAAACGGACCTGACGGACCGCCCGGCTGACGCTCCGGAGGATTGGATACCCACCAGGTGACGACGCCGGGAGAGTGGTCTTCCTATGATGGGCGAATGACACCCGAGGACCGCTTCCCCGGGCCTGAACACCCCGACTCAGGCCCCCGCCACCAGCCGGACCTCGACGTGCTGCCCTTCGGCACCTACTACGAACCCGAGCCGACCGGGTACGCCGAGGCGGCCTACGAGTCGGAGACCTACAGCGGCTACGGCGGCGCCCGGTACCTCGAACAGCACTGGCCGGCCGCCGGACACCCGCACGACGTCGGGCACCCGCACGCCGCGCAGACCGAGCACGGCGGGTACGAGCCGACCCTGCCGGACCGGCCCTCGCCCGCGCACCAGAACGACGACCCGCCGACCATCGAGCTCGGCCCCCCGCTGCCCGAGCCCGGCCTGCCCTACCACCCGTACCCCGCGCCCGCCCCGAACGAGCCGCCCGGCCCGCTCTACGTGGTCGGCGACGTGCACGGCTACCTCGACGAGCTGCTCGCCGAACTGCGCCACCAGGGCCTGATCGACGCCGAGGGCCACTGGGCCGCCGGGCGCTCGCGGATCTGGTTCCTCGGCGACTTCACCGACCGCGGCCCCGACGGCATCGGCGTCATCGACCTGGTCATGCAGCTCGCCGCCGAGGCCGCCGCCGCGGGCGGCTACTGCCGGGCCCTGATGGGCAATCACGAACTGCTCTTCCTGGGCGCCGCCCGGTACGGCGACGAACCCGTCCAGTCCACCGCCGGGACGGCCTCCTTCCTGGCCGCCTGGCGGCTCAACGGCGGCCAGCAGCACGACCTGGACCGCCTGGAGACGCACCACATCAGCTGGCTCTCCCGGCTGCCCGCCATCGCGCTGGAGGAGGGCCACCTGCTGCTGCACTCCGACACCACCGCGTACCTGGAGTACGGCGACTCCATCGCCGAGGTCAACGACGCCGTCCACCACCTGCTCGCGGACGAGGGCGTCGACGAGTGGTGGGACTGCTTCCGCCGGTTCACCAAGCGCTTCGCGTTCCGCGGCGACGGCGGCCCGACGGCCGCCCACGAGCTGCTCGACACCTACGGCGGCGCGCGGATCGTGCACGGCCACAGCCCCATCCCGTACCTGACCGGCGCGGTGCACGCCGACGACGGCGCGCCGCCGCACATCCCGGGCCCGTACGTCTACGCCGACGAGCTCGCCGTGGCCATGGACGGCGGGGTCACCATGGAGGGGCGACTGCTCGTCGCACGGCTGCCGATCTGACCCCCCGGCCGCCCCACCGACCCCAGGGCGAACACCCGTTCCCGGCGCCCGGGCCGTAGCGCACGCGCGGCCCGGGGCGCGAAATTCCGGAAACTTACTGTCTGCGCGGCCGTGACCACCCCTACCATCGAGGGCACACCACACCCGGCCGCCCGTGTGACGGCCCGTCTCCCTACCCGTCTCCGTGCACCGCGACGGAGCGAACGGGGTTGGCATGAACGGGGTCCCCATGAACAACGCCCCGCACCTGCTCGCCGAGGACCGCCCTGACTACGAGCGCCTCCTCGACGAAGCACTGCGTGACGGCACCGTCCTCACCGCCCTGCGCACGCCCGGCGCACTCACCGCCGACCAGTTGCGCATCAAGGCCCTGCGCGCCGCCGACAGCGTCGCGGCCGCGGCGGCCACCGAGTACACGCACTACCTCCGGCTCCGCGACAGCCTGCGGGAGACACCACCGCCCGCCCGGAGCGGCGAGCCCAGCGCGCCCGGCCTGCTCACCCAGCTGCGCTCCGCCAACGGCGGCGCCGGGCTCTTCCCGGTGCTCACCGTGCTCACCCCGATCCTGGCCTGGGCCGCCGCACTCGTCCTGCTGCTGATCGGCTACACCCTGCGGGCCGCCGACCCCGAGCTGCGGCTGGCCCGCTCGCTGCTGACCGCCGGCTGGCTGGCGCTGGCGGCCGGCGTGGTCGCGATGGCGGTGGGCATCGTCGGGCTGATCCTCACCGCCCTGCGGGACGGCGCCGGCACCCCGACGCCCCCCGGCACCGACCCGGACCTCGCCGCCGAACTCGCCGACGCCCGGCGCGACTGGCAGCGCGCGCTGCGCGAGCGGGCGCTGCTGCCCTACCTGCACACCGCCCTGCGCGCCGACCCCACGACGGCGCCGGGCATACCGGGACCGGGCGCCGAACCCGACACCGCCCGCCCGGACACCGCCCGCCCGGACTTCAGCAGCCCCGGCTACAGCGGTCCGGGCTTCACCAGCCCCGGTGCCGAGGGGCTCACCGACCCGCAGGGCCGGGAGCCGCGCACGGCCTCCTTCAGCACCCCGGACTTCACCGGCCCCGGCTACACCGGGCCGGGCTTCACGGGGCCGGACGAGGTCTGACCCCGGGGGACGGGCGGGCCGGCCCACTCGGCGTCAGTTCGCCGGCGCGGTCACGGGACCGGCACCGCCGTCCGCCCCCGCGTCCGCCCCCGCGCCGGCGTCCGCCCCCGCGCCGGCGTCCGTCGCGGCGCGGACGAACGCGCGGACCCGCTCGGTGGTGTTGCTCTCCAACCAGACCAGCCCGCGCTCGATCGGCGACGCGTCGCGGATCGGCACGTAGGCGACGTCCGGGCGGGGGTAGTACCGCCGGGAGTGCTCGCCCACCGGCAGGACGCCCCGGCCCATCGCCACCAGCGAGAGCATCTCCGAGAAGGTGTTGCCGACCGGCCCCTTGGGCACCGGCAGACCGGCCGGCGTGCGGTCCGGGGTCCGGTCCCGCTTGAACTCGACCGAGGTGACCGCCGGGTACTGCACCACCGGGTACTCGGCGAGGACTTCGAGCGAGACCGACTCCGCCCCGGCCAGCGGGTGCCCGGCGGCCACCGCCAGGACCCGCCGCTCCTCCATCAGCGCCGGCCCGCGGGCCATCCCGTCGAACGGGAAGGCCGCGATGAGGAGGTCGACGGAGCCGTCCAGCAGGCTGGCCCGGGAGTTGAACAGCTGCACCTCCCGGACGTCCACCCGGCAGCCCGGGTGGCGCTCGGTGAACAGCCGCACGGCCCTGAGCAGCACCGGCGCGGTCCACTCGCCGAGGAAGGCGACCCGCAGCTCCCCGGTCACCCCGCGCCCGGCGTCGACGGCGCGGCGCACCGACGCGTCGATCCCGGCGGCCAGCGGCGCCAGGTCCCCGGCCAGCCGCTGCCCGATCGCGGTGAGCCGCACGGTCCGGCTGGTGCGCTCGAACAGCCGGGCGCCGATCCGCCGCTCCAGCTTCCCGATCACCTGGCTGATCCGGCCGGTGCTGACTCCCAGGCGCTCGGCGGTCCGCCCGAAGTGGAGCTCCTCGGCGAGCGTCAGCAGCGCCTCGATCTCGTGGCGCTCCCACACGGCCGGCTCCCATCGTTTACTTCCGGTGAACGATCCTGGACCGATCGAGCGTTGATCCCCCGCCCGGGGCGGTCCGATCATGGAAGCACGTCAACCCGCCCGCCCCACCCCGGGAGTCCCCAGTGAGCGCCGTCCGCGTCAAGGCCTTCGACCACCTCGTCCTCAACGTCCGGGACGTCGAGCGCTCGCTGGACTTCTACGCCGGCCTGCTCGGTCTGGCCCCCGTCCGCGTCGACGAGTGGCGGGCCGGCAAGGTCTCGTTCCCCTCCGTGCGGGTCAGCCCGGAGACCATCATCGACCTGACCGCCCGCGAGCGCGGCGGCTCCAACGTCGACCACATCTGCCTCACCGTCGACCCCCTGGACTGGCAGGAGGTCATCGACTCCGGCGTGTTCACCGTCCTCGAAGGCCCCGTCCCCCGCTACGGCGCCCGCGGCAGCGCCACCTCGGTCTACGTGCAGGACCCGGACGGCAACACCGTCGAACTCCGCTGGTACCCCGAGGACGCTTCCTGAGCGCCGGACCCGGCCCACGAACAGGCCGAGGACACGCCGGTACAGGGGTCCGGCGTGCCCTCGGCCGACATCCGGCGGGGGTGCCGGGGCCGATGGCGGCCCCGGCCGTGCCGCCTTACACGTTCGGGTAGACGAAGTCGATGTCGGACTGCCCGGTGTACGCGCGGCTGAGCAGGAAGCGGGCCTCGGACGGCCGGTACACGCCGTAGGTGGTGCGGCCGGTGCCGCTCCAGTCGCCCACGATCGGCAGGTCGCCGGGCGCGCCGAAGCCGGCGGTGGAGACGCTGCCGTCGTCGTGCCGCAGCGCGAAGACACCGAGGCCCTTCAGGCCCTCGGCCGGCCGGTAGATCCCCAGCTGGGTGTGGCCGACGCCGTCCCAGTCGCCCACCACGGGCAGGTCGCCGGCGTCGCCGAAGACGGCGCTGCTGAAGCTGCCGTCGTCGTGCCGCACGATGAACGCCCCGGTGCTCGGACGGTAGACGGCCAGCTGCGCGTGACCGTTGCCGTCCCAGCGGCCCGGGACCGGGACGTCGCCCGGGTCGCCCATCGGCACGGCGGTGACGCTGCCGTCCTGGTGTCGCAGGCCGAAGGTGCTCGAACCCGGCCGGTAGATGCCCGCCTGGTCGTGCCCGGTGCCGTCCCAGTCGCCCGCGACCGGCGTGTCACCGGCCTGGCCGAGGTAGATCCGCTCGCCCTGGCCGGTCGGCGCGTTGGTGGTCAGCGGGGTCAGCGCGCCGTTGCGGTAGAACGCCACCGTGGCGGGCTGCCCGGTGGTCCAGCGGCCGGCGATCGGAGTGGCCACGGAGACCGGGTACGTGATCGAGGCCGAGCGGCCGTGGTCGTCCGTCACCGTGTGGGTGACGGTGTACGTGCCGGGCTTCGCGTAGGAGTGGCGCGCGGTGGTGGCGCTCCCCACCACCGGCGCGGTGCCGTCACCGAAGTCGAAGCTCCGGGTGGCCACCGGCCACGGGCTGACCGTCGCGGTGCCGTCGGCCAGCACCTCCTGGCCGCCCGTGTTGTAGGGCGACAGCGCGAGGGCGGGCCGGACCGGGCCGGGAGCGGCGACCGTGACCCGGCTGGACGTGGTCTTCGTCAGGCCCAGGCCGTCGGTCGCCGTCAGCGTGACGGTGTAGGTCCCCGGGGCGTAGTCGTGCCGCGCCGGGAAGGTGACCGGGCCGACCGGGGCGCTGCCGTCGCCGAAGTCCAGCGTGGCGGTCGCGGGGGACCAGGGCGAATCGACCCGGCCGTTGATCACGGCGGTCAGCGGCTGGCCGGCCGGCGGGGCCGACGGGACGCTCAGCGACACGGCCAGCGGGTCCTGCGCCTCGACCGCGCCCCGGTCGTAGTAGCCGACACCCGTCCCGGTGTCGGCGACCAGCGGATTGTCGGCCCGCGGCCTGCCGCGCCCGTCGGTGGTGAGCGTGCCGGGCGCGGTGGCGTCGGCCGAGTCGACGGCGGGGGAGTCGGGCCGCAGCAGGTCCGCGCGGGAGGCGGACAGGTCGTGCGCGCCCTGGCCGGAGGCCTGCTGGAACTGCGCGACCGTGGTGTACGTCCGGCCCGCCCAGCTGTACGGCGTCCGCGTCAGCGTGGTGACGAGGTTGTAGTCCGCCTTGGTCCCCGCGGTCGAGCCGGCGGACACCGAGAGGTCCTCGTGTCCGGTGGACGCGCAGCCGCCCCAGCTCGGACGGCCGTTCTCGTCCCCGTCCAGCACGTTGTTCTCGATCGTCGCGCCCGTGGACGCCCCGGCCAGCTCGACCAGCGGCCCGCAGGAGGCCTGGACGGTGTTGCCGGTGACCACCGCGTCCGGAGCGTCGGTGATCCGCACCCCGACGCCCGAGTTGGAGCTGAGGTAGTTGGTCGTCAGGACCGCGTGCCGCACTCCGGCGTCGACCTGGACGCCACCCGCGTGCGAGGCGCTGATGTCGTTGCGGCTCAGGGTGACGTCGCTGCTCGCACCGGTGATCCGCGCGCTCGGGTACCCGGTGTCGACCGTGCTGTCCCAGCCGGAGCTGTAGACGACCAGGTCGTCGAGGCTGACCCGGCTGGAGTCGGTGACCAGGACGGCCTCCCGGCCGGAGCGCCCGAAGAGGTGCCGGACCACGATGTCGTGGACGCCGGTGAGGGCGACGACGTTGCTGAGGCCCCCGTACTCCCCGAGGACCGTCCCCCGGCCCGCCGGGTCCTCGGTGTAGGGCGTCCCGACGAAGGTGATCGGCGCCGTCGGCGTCCCGGAGCGGGTGAGCGCGATCGGCTCGTTGTAGTCGCCGCCCGCGATGTGCACGGTCTGCCCCGGCCGGACGGCGTCCGTCGCGGCACCGATGGTGCAGAAGGGCGTGCCCTGGCCCCCCGCGGTGGGCGCGGAGTCGGAGCAGGACGCGGACTTGTTGTCCACGTACAGGTCGGTGGCGTCGGCGCTCGCGGTGGCGACCGAGGTGATCGCCCCGGTGACCGACAGGACCAGAACGACTGCAGCCGGAATACGTGCTCTTCGCACGGTGGTTCCCCCATGATTCACGCGATGGCGCCAGAACGGCGGAGCACACGTTCGTGTGATCAACATGCTGCTGTCAAGTGCATTCCGCCCCGACGGCGAGCCCGGGCACCGCGATCCCGGTGCGGTCGCCCGGACGCGGAAGCGCACGGTCCGCGACTCCCCCTTCGGGTCACGGAACGGTGCGCGGTCGGTGGGCTCAGTCCGCCGGCGGGAGGTACACCCGGTTGCCGTGCTCGGCGAACTCCTCGGACTTGGCCCGCATGCCGGCCAGGGCCTCGGCGTCGTAGTCCGAGGCCACGGCGGAGGAGCCGTCGCCGTGCTCGGCGCGGATCTGCTGGGAGATCTTCATCGAGCAGAACTTCGGGCCGCACATCGAGCAGAAGTGGGCCGTCTCGGGGGCTCGGCGGGCAGCGTCTCGTCGTGGAACTCACGGGCCGTCTCCGGGTCGAGGGCCAGGTTGAACTGGCCCTCCCAGCGGGTCTCGAAGCGGGCGTCGGAGAGCGCGTCGTCCCAGACCTGGGAGCCGGGGTGGCCCTTGGCCAGGTCGGCGGCGTGGGCGGCGATCTCGTCCCGGTCGGGCAGGCCCAGGTTGAGTGGCTCCTCCGCCCGCGTGTGGTTCCCCGCCGCGCCCCACGTGTGCGAGGCGTCCTGGGCCCCTTCCCGAGACTGCTCCGGACCCCGCCGGGCCGGGCCCGACCGGAGTAACCTGGGCTTCATCCAGGGCCTTCCGCATCCGGTCCCCGTTCCGGCTTCGTTCTGGGTGCAGGACAGCGCCGGGCGGCGCAGAACCGCCCGGAGGCGGGTCGGGTCGACGTCATGACCACCCAGTACGCACAGTCCGCGAGCCACGGCCTCACGGTGTCGGACGCGATGGAGCCCTACGAGTACCAGATCGCCGACGACATCACCGTCGACCGGGCCAACGAGATCTTCCGCGGTGCCCGCGTCGCCTACCTGCTGGTCCGCGACCACAACGGCCGCTGCGAGGGGCTGGTGACGCGAGCCGGTCTCGATTCGTTCCGGACCCGCTCCTGGTACGCCGAGCGGACCGCGCTGCGCGACACCGCGCACCAGCGGGGCCCGTTCGCCTGGCCCGGGATGGCCCTCGGCCTGGCGGCGCTGACGATGAGGATCAAGTCCCTCGCGATCTGGCCGGTCATCGACGATGACGGCTACCTCCTCGGCATCCTCACCGCCGACCGCGTGGCCGGCCTGACGGCCCCCCACCCCGTCGGCTGACCGTCCGGACGGGTCGGCGCGGCGCGGTCACCCCGGCGGGCGTACCCTCCGGCCCCGCCCCGCCGACCTCCGGAGTGACGGCCGCTCAGAGCCCGAGGATCTCGCGGATGAGGCCGAGTTTGCGCTCCGGGGAGAGGCCCCGGGGGCGGTCGGCGAGCAGACCGTTCAGGACGGTGGGGACGTCGAACCCGTCGGGGGCCTGGATCGCGTCGATGACCTGGCACCGCAGACCGTCGTCCCGCAGAAACACCCACAGCTCGTGCTCCTTGCGCGGTTCGGCGTTCTCCCTCGGCGACAGCCGCCAGGCCGGGAACCAGCCGAGACCCTCCGCCGCGAGGCTCTCGGCCACTTCGTCCAGCACGTACTTGCCGAGCCTGCGGTATCCGAGTTCCTCGCGCAGCTCTCCGAGCGTGACTCGGAGCAGGCCGCCGGCGAGGCGGCAACGTTCGGCCACGGTACCGGCGTCGCCCTCGGTCGCCGCGAGCAGCCCGCCCTGCCGATTCATTGGGTCGTTCATATGCAGGCCAACGACTCGATCCCCCGAGCGATACGTCATTTCACCACCCTGGGCGCGGCCAAGAGGAAAAACGGTACTGCTAAGGCGTGGAAGCCACGCAGGGGAGGATTACGACGGCATTTGGGTCCACCGGCCCCACGCGGGGACGACGTCGGACTCCGTGAGCGTAGCCGGATCCGGAGGAACCGACCGGAGCTGAAGCCACGGCTCTGTACGCGGCGTTGAGTACGTAGGCAAACGACTCGCCGGGCAGAGGTGAAGATACCCCGACGGCGCCATCACTTCACCCTTTTGCATCTTTATTATTCTTTCCTTCTCATGTTGTTGTTGCACGGTGTACTGAGTTGGTGACGGTGCATCACCATCCCTGGCGAACTGTCGCTCTGCGGCCCTCCCGGGGTGACGCCCGTGGCGCCCCGGCGCACGTACGAGGGCTTGTGGGCCGACCAGAACTCACCATCAGCGCTCCGAAACACCTCTTTCCGGGTGACGGAGCTCAACAACGACAAGAAGGGTCCCGTCCCATGGCAGTCGATGCCATTCCGCCCGCCCCACCCGACAGCGGGCGCCGACGCTCCCGCCTCACGGGGGCGCTCGTCCTGCTCTCCGGACTCACGTTGCTGGCGACAGCAGGTCTGGTCGCGAGCCCCGCGCACGCCGCCACGGCACCGGTGACGCTGGGGACCGACACCAGCTACGCGATCCTGGCCGCCTCAACCGTCACCAACACCGGCCCCAGCGTGATCAACGGAGACCTGGGCCTCAGCCCGGGCACCAGCGTGACGGGCTTTCCGCCCGGGATCGTGAACGGCGTCCAGCACGTCAACGACGCCCAGGCCGCACAGGCCCAGTCCGACCTGGTCATCGCCTACAACGACGCCGCGGGCCGGGCCCCCACCGCCAGCCTGACCTCTCCGGGCGACATCGGCGGACTGACGCTGACGCCCGGCGTCTACAAGGCCACGTCGTCGCTCAACCTCACCGGGACCGTCACCCTCGACGCCCTGGGCGACCCCAGTGCCGTCTTCATCTTCCAGATCGCCTCCACCCTGATCACGGCGCCGTCGAGCGTCGTCAGCCTGGTCAACGGGGCGCAGCCCTGCAACGTGTTCTGGCAGGTGGGCAGCTCCGCCACCATCGACGTCAGCTCCTTCTTCAAGGGCAACATCCTCGCCATGACGTCCATCACCGTGAACCATGCCTCGGTGATCGAAGGCCGTGCCCTGGCCCGCACGGGGGCCGTCACGCTGGACGACAACACCATCACGAGGGCGGCCTGCACCGTCGGCCCGCCCGGACCGAGCGGTCCTGCCGGTCCGAGCGGTCCTGCTGGTCCGAGCGGTCCTGCCGGTCCGAGCGGTCCTGCCGGTCCGAGCGGACCCACCGGTCCGACTGGACCCGCCGGTCCGGCCGGCTCGCCCGGTGCGCCCGGCCCCGACGGCGCTCCCGGCGTACCCGGCGCCCCTGGTGCACCTGGTTCGCCCGGCCCCAACGGCGCTCCCGGCGTACCCGGCGCCCCTGGTGCGCCTGGTGCCCCCGGCCCCAACGGCGCCCCAGGAGCTCCCGGTGCACCTGGTGCCCCCGGCCCCAACGGCGCCCCAGGAGCTCCCGGTGCACCTGGTTCGCCCGGCCCCAACGGCGCTCCCGGCGTACCCGGCGCCCCTGGTGCACCTGGTGCCCCCGGCCCCAACGGCGCCCCAGGAGCTCCCGGTGCACCTGGTGCTCCGGGTGCCAATGGTTCACCCGGTGCCAACGGACTCCCCGGCGCGAACGGCTCACCCGGAGCCAACGGCTCACCCGGCGCGAACGGCTCACCCGGAGCCAACGGCTCACCCGGCGCACCCGGTTCTCCCGGCCCCGCAGGACCGGCAGGACCCGCAGGCCCGACAGGCCCGGCAGGACCGGCAGGACCGGCAGGGCCGTCCCAGTCTCCAAGCGGCCACGGCGGTCACGGCGGGCCGGGGCACGGCGACCAGGGTCACGGTGGTCATGAGCAAGGTCATCACGGGAACGACCACGGCCATCACGGCAACGTGCCGGGCGGCTCCGTGCAGGTCGGCAACGGTCAGGGCGGCAACGCACCGGGCGCTCCCGTGCAGGGCGGTCCCGTGCAGCACCCGGATGAGTCGGGGCCGGCACTCGCCGCCACCGGCTCGGGTGGATCGATCGGCCTCCTGGTCGGCTCGACGGCCGCCCTCACCCTGGGCGGTGCACTCGTCATCCTGGTGAGGCGAAGCGGACGAGCCGCGGCCCGCCGACGGCACTGACCCCGACGAAACCCGGCAAACCCCGCGGATCTCGCGGCGACGGCGGACGACCCGGCCGGCGCCGATCGTGGCCCCCCCGGGACGTCCGACGACATCCGACGACGTGAAAGCGCACCGGCCCGCGACTCCCCCCACGGGACGCGGGCCGGTGCAGTCGGTGGAGAGTCAGTCCGCGATCGGCAGGTAGACCCGGTTGCCCTGCTCGGCGAACTCCTCGGACTTGGCCCGCATGCCCGCCAGGGCCTCGGCGTCGTAGTCCGAGGCGACGGCGGAGGAGCCGTCGCCGTGCTCGGCGCGGATCTGCTGGGAGATCTTCATCGAGCAGAACTTCGGGCCGCACATCGAGCAGAAGTGGGCCGTCTTGGCGGGCTCGGCGGGGAGCGTCTCGTCGTGGAACTCACGGGCCGTCTCCGGGTCGAGGGCCAGGTTGAACTGGTCCTCCCAGCGGAACTCGAAGCGGGCGTCGGAGAGGGCGTCGTCCCAGGCCTGGGCGCCGGGGTGGCCCTTGGCCAGGTCGGCGGCGTGGGCGGCGATCTTGTAGGTGATGACGCCGGTCTTCACGTCGTCCCGGTTGGGCAGGCCCAGGTGCTCCTTGGGGGTGACGTAGCAGAGCATCGCGGTGCCCCACCAGGCGATCATCGCGGCGCCGATGCCCGAGGTGATGTGGTCGTAGCCGGGGGCGACGTCCGTGGTCAGCGGGCCGAGGGTGTAGAACGGCGCCTCGTCGCAGATCTCCTTCTGGAGATCCATGTTCTCCTTGATCTTGTTCATCGGGACGTGGCCCGGGCCCTCGATCATCACCTGGACGTCCCGCTCCCGGGCGATCCGGCCCAGCTCGCCCAGCGTCTGCAGCTCGGCGAACTGCGCCTCGTCGTTGGCGTCGGCGATCGAGCCGGGGCGCAGGCCGTCACCGAGCGAGAAGGTGACGTCGTAGCTCGCGAGGATCTCGCAGAGCTCCTCGAAGTTGGTGTAGAGGAAGTTCTCCCGGTGGTGGGCCAGGCACCAGGCCGCCATGATCGAGCCGCCGCGCGAGACGATGCCGGTCTTGCGACGGGCCGTCAGCGGCACGTACCGCAGCAGCACGCCGGCGTGCACGGTCATGTAGTCGACGCCCTGCTCGCACTGCTCGACGATGGTGTCCCGGTAGACGTCCCAGCTGAGCTCCTCGGCCCGGCCGTCGACCTTCTCCAGCGCCTGGTAGAGCGGCACCGTGCCGATCGGGACGGGGGAGTTGCGCAGGATCCACTCCCGGGTGGTGTGGATGTTGCGGCCGGTGGAGAGGTCCATGACGGTGTCGGCGCCCCAGCGGGTGGCCCAGGTCATCTTCTCCACCTCCTCCTCGATCGAGGAGGTGACGGCGGAGTTGCCGATGTTGGCGTTGATCTTCACCAGGAAGTTGGTGCCGATGATCGACGGCTCCACCTCGGGGTGGTTCACGTTGACCGGGATGACGGCGCGGCCGCGCGCCACCTCGGCGCGGACGTACTCCGGGTCCAGGCCCTCGCGCAGGGCCACGAACTCCATCTCCGGCGTCACCACGCCGCGCCGGGCGTAGGCGAGCTGGGTGACGGAGGCGCCGGACCGGCCGCGCAACGGGCGGCGCGGGCGGCCGGGGAAGACGGCGTCCAGGTTGCGCAGGTTCCCGCCGCGCGGCGAGGTGTGCTTGATCCCGTCGTCCTCCGGGCGGGCCTCGCGGCCGTCGTACTCCTCGACGTCGCCGCGCTGGCGGATCCAGGCGTCCCGCAGCGGCGGCAGGCCGCGCCGCACGTCGGCCTCGTAGGCGGGGTCGGTGTACGAGCCGGAGGTGTCGTAGAGCGGGACGGTCCGGCCGTTGGTCAGGACGACCTCGCGGTACGGGACCCGCAGGTCGGGGCGGGACCCCTCGCGGTAGGCCTTGCGCCAGGCCGGGGTCGGGTAGCCGGTGGCCGCGCTTCCGGCGGCCTGGTTCCGGGCAGACTGCGGCTGTGCGTCGAACGTGGTCATCAGACCCTCTACTCCCTACGCCGGCATTACCCGGTCAGGTTCCTGCGGTCGGCGCAGCGGTCGGCACGTCCAGCGACGTCCCGGTCAGCGCCCTCTCAGCCCGGTGCTCCGAGCTCCCGTGTCCGCAGGCGGTGTTGCCTGCGCATGACGTCCAACACCGTAGCGAGCGGATCGCCGCTGGTCCAGAGGGGGTCCCCGGGCGGCGATCCGGACGACGGGGCGCCGCGGCGCTCCGGGGCGGGCAGACTGGCAGTCACGCGGGGCGGGCGGCGAAGGAGGAGCGCAGTGATCGGGAGCACGGGGCGGGTCAGCGGAGCGGTGGGCGCGGGACTGGTCGGCGAGGTGATGGTGCACGTCCCGGAGCGCCGCGGCACGGAGGCGTTCCTCGCCTATCTCGCCGTGCCGGGTGACCGGCTGTCGGTCGGCACGCCCGTGGTGGTGATCGAGTACCACCCGCCCCGGACCGTCTACGTGGCACCGATCCTGCCGTGACAGGGTTGTGACGGACGGTCATGTGCGATCCCTTCTCCTCCGGTTGTCCCGGGCGGACAATCCGAGTCGGCGCATCTCATGTGCCGAAAGGGGGAGTTGAACCATGGTGTTCGTCATCATCGGGACCGCCGCCGGGGTACTGCTGGTGGGTGTCACGCTCTTCAAGCTCATGTGGCGGGTGGCCGAGCCCAACGAGGCCCTGATCATCTCCGGCTCCCGGCACCGGACCGAGGGGGTCGGGGACGGCCTGGGCTTCCGGATCGTCACCGGGCGGGGGACCTTCGTCACGCCGGGGCTGCAGGGCGTCCGCCGGCTCTCGCTGGACCTCAACGAGGCCGAGCTGGACGTCGAATGCGTCACCACGCAGGGCATCCCGGTCCGGGTCAAGGGCGTGGTGATCTTCAAGATCGGCGACGACGACGTCTCCATCGCCAATGCCGCCCGGCGATTCCTGGACCAGCAGAAGCTGATCAGCCAGCGGGTCCACAACGTCTTCGCCGGCCACCTGCGCTCGATCGTCGGCGGGCTCACCGTCGAGGACATGATCCGGGACCGCGAGCGGCTCACCGGGGAGACCAGGGCCGCCTCCGGGCTGGAGATGGAGAAGCTCGGGCTGATCATCGACACCCTGCAGATCCAGGAGATCATCGACCCGACCGGCTACATCAAGAACCTCGCCATCCCGCACGCCGCCGCCGTCCAGCGGGACGCCCGGATCGCCCAGGCCGCGGCCGACCGGATGGCCACCGAGGCGGAGCAGGAGGCCGCCGCCCGCAAGGCCGAGGCGACCCGCAACAGCGCCATCCAGCAGTCCGCCTACCAGGCCGAACGGGACACCGCCAACGCCCGCGCCCAGCAGGCCGGGCCGCTCGCCGAGGCCGCCTCCCGGCAGGAGGTCGTCGTCCAGGAGACGAAGGTCGCCGAACTGGAGTCGCGCCGCAAGGAGCAGCAGCTGCAGATCGAGGTCCGCAAGCCGGCCGACGCCAAGGCGTACGAGACCCGCACCCGGGCGGACGCCGACCGCGACGCGCGGATCTCGGCGGCGCAGGCCCAGGCCCAGGAGACCGAGCTGAAGGCGGCCGCCGAGGCCGGCCAGGTCAGGATCGCGGCCCAGGCCGCGGCGGACGCCACCAGGCTGCGCGCCCTGGCCGAGGCCGAGGCGACCAGGGCCACCGGGCAGGCCGAGGCCGCGGCCACCGAGGCCCGCGGGCTGGCGGACGCGGAGGCCGCCAAGGCGATCGGGCTCGCCAAGGCCGCCGGCATCCAGGCCCGGGCCGCCGCCCTCGCCGAGAACCAGGACGCCGTGGTGGCACAGGAGTTGGCGGAGAAGTGGCCGGACATCGTGCTGGCCGCCGCGCAGTCCTTCGGCAACGTCGAACACATGGTGCTGCTCAACGGCGCCGACGGGGTGGGCGAGCTGTTCGCCAAGGCGCTCACCATGGGCGGGACCGGCCTCGGCCTGGCCCGCCAGCTGCTTACCACCCTGCACGGGCCGGGGCAGCCCGGCCCGGCGCCGGACACCGCGGCGCCGGGCGGAGCCGCCGTACCGTCGGTGGCCGGGACGGCCGCGGGCGGCGCGGCCGTCGTGGTGCCCGTCCAGCAGATCCCGGTCGAGGAGTGACGGCTCCCGGCCCGGTCGAGTAGCCGCCCGCGCCCACCTGAGTACCCGTACTCAGGTGGGCGCGGCGGCGCCGGCCCGGTCGGCCGCCACGTCCACTGGGACGCCACCACCGGCGACCCCGACCTGACCGGCGCCGACCTGGTGGTGCACTGCGCCGCGGCCGTCGCGGACCTCCCCCGGGGCTCCGCAGGCGAGGCCGGGCAGTACGCCGTGAACGTCACCGGTACCGCCCGGCTGCTGCGCGCCGCCGCCGGCCGTCCGGTGGTCCAGGTGAGCAGCGCCAGCGTCTACGACCCCCGGATCGGCCGCTCCTGGATCATGGAGCACCACCCCACCGAGGGCGGTCACCTCAACGCCTACGGGCGCACCAAGGCGGCCGCCGAACGGCTCGCGCTGGAGGCGGGCGCCGTCGTCCTTCGCCCACGCGCCGTCTACGGGCCGGGCGATCCGCACCTCGCGCCCCAACTGCTGGCACGGGTGCGGCACGGACTGCTGCTGCTCCCCGGCGGCGACGTCCGGATCAGCCTGACCGCCGTGCAGAACCGCCGCCCGGGGCGCGTCCGCCGACGAGTGACGCCCGCACCCCCGAGGGGGTACGGGCGTCCGGGACCGGCGGCTCAGCTCCTGGCGGCCTTCTTCACCAGGATCACCACGGCGGCCGCGATCCCCACCACCACCAGCAGCTTGATGACCAGGCTCAGCAGCGCGCCCACCACGCCGAAGACGAATCCGATGATGTTCCAGGCCAGGATCAGCACCAGCACCGGAACGACGATGTTGCGCACCCACGAGGGCAGCGACTTCCAGAACTCAGCCATGTCCGTTCCTTCTCTCCCCTCGGGCCGGCTGCCGTCCGGTGCCGCATCCCGCTTGCTTCGATACTTCGATCGTACGGTGACGCACGGGTCGGAACGAGGGCCGATGGCCCGGAGAGAACCCGGAGATCACCCCTACTCCGGCCCCCGGGGAGACCCGGGGGAGGGCGCCCGAAAGGGCACCCGGGAAGGCCCCCGGAACGGCTCGGGGAACGGCCCGGACGCCGGCCCCGGAGGGTGTCAGACCGGCCAGGTCTCGCCGCGCCAGGCGGCGTCCCAGAACATCCACTCGTACCGCGAGGTGGTGGTGAAGTGCTCCACCACCCGGCGGCGTTCGGCCGGGGAGATCTCCTCGCCGAGCCGGTCGGCCAGCGCGAGGACGCGGCGCACCACGGACTGGAAGGCCTCGTCGCCGTAGGTGGCGATCCACTTGGCGTACAGCGGGTCGGGGGAGCCCTCGGCCAGCAGCCGGTCGCCGACCCGGGCGTAGATCCAGTAGCAGGGCAGCACGGCGCCGACCGCCTCCGCGAAGGAGCCGCCGTACACCGTGGCCAGCAGGTAGCTGGTGTAGGCCCGGGTGGTGGGCAGCACCGGCTCGGCGGCGGCCTGTTCGGCGTCGGCGCCGAAGGCCGTCATGAACTCCGCGTGCATGCCCTGCTCGGCCGCCAGCGCGCCGACCGCGTCGTCCGCGAAGGCCCGCACGTCCTCCTCGCCGGGCGCCTTGGCGGCGCAGACGGCGAGCGCGCGGGCGTAGTCGCGCAGGTAGTGCGAGTCCTGGACGACGAAGTGGCGGAACGCCTCGCGCGGCAGGGTGCCGTCGGTGAGGCCGCCGATGAAGGGGTGGTCGAGGATCTCGGCGTAGATCGGCTCGATCGCCGCCCAGAGTTCTTCCGTCAGGCTCAGGCTCATGCCCCGACCCTAGCCGGACCGCCGCGGGCCCCGGCCGTCAGTCCTCCGGCGGGGAGAACACCACCAGGACCCGCAACTCCTCGGTGACGTGGTGGAACCGGTGCGGCACTCCCGCCGGGACGTAGACCACGGTGCCGCGGGCCACCGTGGTGGTCTCGTTCCCGACGGTCAACTCGGCCCGGCCGCTGACCACCTGGTAGATCTCGTCCTGGGCGTGCGCGGTCTGCGGGTCGGTGGCGCCGGGGGAGAGCGCGTAGAGCCCGGCGGACATCCGCGGCTCGCGCAGGAAGCGCAGATAGGCACCGTCGTTGGCGGCGCGCTCGGCGTCGAGTTCGTCCAGTCGGAACAGCTTCATCGGGGGTGCCCCTCCTCGTCCTTGGCCCGGGTCCAGGGGGCATTCAACACCAAACATGCCGGTCGGGCGCTTCCCCCGCCCCGACCGGCCTGGGACGCTGGCCCCATGAAGGGTTTCGTCATCAAGACACTTATCAACGCGGCCGCCATCTGGGTGGCCGCCTGGATCGTCTCCGGGATCACGCTGACCGGCGACGACTGGCAGAGCAAGACCCTGACGGTGATCTCCGTCGCACTGATCTTCGGCGTGGTCAACTGGCTGATCAAGCCCGTGGTCAAGCTGTTCTCGCTGCCGCTGTTCATCCTCACCCTGGGCCTGATCACCTTCGTCATCAACGCCCTGATGCTCTGGCTGACCTCCTGGGCCTCGGACAAGCTCGACCTGGACTTCCACGTCGACGGCTTCTGGGCGGCGCTGTTCGGCGCGCTCATCATCAGCCTGGTCTCCTGGGGCCTCAACCTGGCGCTCGGCGACGACGACTGAGTGACGCGCCGCCGTCCGCGTGCCCGGGCACGCGAGAGGGGCCCGCACCCGGTTCCGCACCGGGGCGGGCCCCTTCGCGCCACCGTCGCCGGCGGGCGACCGGTCACCGCTCACAGGCTCCGAGGATGTCGGCGAGCTGCGCGTCGATCTCGCCGCCGGTCAGCTCCCGCCCCCTCGGCACCAGCCGGTCGGTCCGCGCGAGGAAGGCGGTCAGCGGCGCCGCGCAGGCGCGCAACCGGGCGTGTCCTTCGGGGGAGCGCAGCACGACGCAGACCTCCGAGAGCTCCTCGCCGACCGGGTGGACGTGCACGTCGCCCTCGCCCGTCGGCCGGTCGACCCCGTCGAACAGCAGCTCCCGGGCGAAGACCCAGGTGACCGGGGCGTCGCCGGGCAGGTGGAAGGTGAGGCGGACCGCGAACGGGTCGGCGGGGTCGTACTCCAGCTCGACCACGAGGCGGAAGGAGAGCTCGGTGGAGACCACGAGGCTCATCACCAGGTGGCCCTGGACTGTGCTGTGCTGCATGGCGCCAGTACCTCTCGTTCTGCCCGGCCGGGTGGCTGGTCGCTCATCGCAGCACAGGCCGGGCGCGGCTGCAATCACTCTCCGACCGTTCGATCGGCAAATTCCTTTGGATTGAAGGTATCAATGGAGATCAGCTCGATATTTTGAAGATCAGGTGAACGTCCACCTTGGCTATCCAAGATCCATCGGCGCTGTGAGCACGCCCCGAACGGACGCACCCGAGCAGTACGAGTTTCGGGCCGGTCGGCGTGCGGGAGACTCCCGCACAACGCTCCAGCCCCGGAGGTGGCCATGCGCACCCCGCCCCGACCCGTCGTCAAACGCACCGCGCGGGCGATCCTGCTGGAGCTGGACCCGGCCGATCCCCACGGACCGGCCTCGATCGTGCTGATCAAACGCACCCGGCCCGGCTCCCCGCACCCGTACTGGATCACCCCCGGCGGCGGGGTCGAGAGCGAGGACCGCACGGTCACCGACGCCCTGCACCGCGAGGTGGACGAGGAGCTCGGCGGCAAGGTCGTGGACCTCGTCCCCGCCTTCGTCGACACCATCAGCCACACCCACCACGACGACGGCACGCTGCTCCACCCGCACGGGGTCAAGGTCCAGCACTTCTTCGTCTGCCGGCTCGCCTCGATGGACCTCGACCGCCGGCACGGGCCGGAGGTGGACGAGCCCAACGGCGAGTACGAGGTGGTCCGGGTGCCCTTCACCCGGGAGGGCGTCACCTCGGTCAACGTCGTCCCGCCCAGCCTGCGGGCGTACCTGGCGGCCAACATCGAGGGCGTCCGGGCCCTGCTCGCCCCCGACTTCGACTGAAGAGCCCAGAGCCCAGGGCCCAGGGCAGGAGCCGGAGCAGGAGCCGGGCGGTCCGGCTCCCGGCTCAGCCCGCCGCCAGATCGCCGACCAGGTCGTGCCGGATCCGCTCGGGCGCCACCCCGGCCCGCAGCAGCACCCCGGCGCCGCGCCGCACCATCGCGGCCGGCCCGCCAAGAAAGGCCTCCCGGTCCGCCCACGGTCCGAACCGGCCGACCACCTCGGGCAGTTCACCGGTGAGCAGCCCGCCGCCCGGCACCGGACCACCGGCCTGCGGCCCCGGCCCGGACAGCACCGGGTGCACCGACAGCCAGCGGTGGCGCTCGGCCAGCCCGCGCAGCGCCGCCAGCTCGTAGAGTTCGGCGGCCCGCCGGGCCCCGTAGAAGACGTTCACCGCGCGGCCCGCCGCGCCGTACTCGGCCACCTCCTCCACCAGCGCCTTGATCGGGGCGATCCCGGTGCCGCCGCCGAGGCAGAGCAGGTCCGCCCCGGACGTGTGGTCGACGGTCATCGTGCCCGCCGCCGGGCCCAGCCGCAGCACCGAGCCCGGTGCGGCCCGGTGCACCAGCGCGTTGCTCACCCAGCCCGCCTGGACGGCCTTGACGTGGAGGGTCAGCAGACCGTCCGGCCGGGGCGCGGAGGCGAACGAGAAGTACCGCCAGACCCGCGGCCACCAGGGCGTCTCCAGGCTGGTGTACTGCCCGGCCCGGTACGGATAGGCCTGGTCGGGGCGGAGGGTGAGCACCGCGACGTCCGGGGTGCGCAGCTCGTGCCCGACCACCTCGGCCTGCCACCAGGGCGGCGAGGTGCGGGCGTCGTCCTCGGCGGCCTCGATCATGATCGAGGAGACCAGCCGGTAGACCCGCCGCCAGGCCAGCTCGGTCTCGGCGTCCCAGCGGCTGCCCGAGTACCGGGCCAGCGCCGCCACCAGGCACTCCCCCACCGGTCCGTAGTGACCGGTCAGGGTGCCGTACCGGCGGTGGCCGCGCCCCAGGGCGCTCAGGTAGCCGCGCAGGCCCTCCGGGTCGCCGGCACTGCGGGCGGCCATCAGCAGCGCGCGGAAGAGCCGGTCGCGCTGGACGTCCATGGCGGCCGGGAAGAGCGCGCGGACCTCGGGATGGTGCAGGAAGATCAGCGCGTAGAAGTGCGCGGTGGCCCGGTCGGCGACCGGCTCGACCACGGCCAGGCTGGCCCGGATCAGCTCGATGTCCCGGGCGGTGGGCGGCTGCTGCGCGGCGGCGGACCCGGGGCCGGACACGGCGGCGGGCACCGGCTCGGGTGCGGTCGCCCCGCCGGTCGCGGGGGCGACCGGCGGCCGGGCGGGATCGCCGCCCACGGCGGTCCAGTTGAGGCCGGGGGCCCGGGTGAACAGCGGCTCGATGGCGGGCACCGGCGGCCCGGCGGGCGTCGACGGCGCCGGGACCGCGGGCGGCCGGGCCGGGGGGTCGGGGATCGCCACCCGCGGCGCCGCGGCGGGGGCCGGGACCAGCGGAGCCACCGGCGCCGGGGCGGCGGAGACCGGCGGGAGGTCCGGCGGGTCCAGCGGCATCGGCGGGACGGCCGCCGGGGCGTGCGCCGCCGCGGTCGGCACGGTGTCCGGGGCCGGCTCCGGACCGGAGTCCGGCATCCCCGGGACGGCCGCGGCTCCCGCCGAGCCGTGTCCGGTGCGGACCAGGAGAGTTCTGCGTGACTTCACCGCAACGTTTCGAGTACCCAAGAGAATCGTTTCGCCTCCGGCCGGCCTGTGCCACCACCTGGCTTGTTCCTGCTGACGCCTAGGCAGCGTGGCACGCCCGAAGTGCTCATCCGACAAATCGCGCGAAGGCCGGACACCCGCCCCCCGTACGCGCTACTCTCGCTCGATCTGCGGTCGCCCTGGGTGTCCGGGCAGCCACCCAAGGCGACCGCCCGGACGCCGGTCACAACTGCCGCAGCAGCATGCCCGGTTGCTCGACGCAGTCCGCGACGAACCGCAGGAAGCCGCCCGCGGTTCCGCCGTCGCAGACCCGGTGGTCGAAGGTGAAGGACAGCTGGGTCACCTCGCGCACCGCCAACTCGCCCTGGTGAACCCAGGGTTTGGCGACGATCCGGCCCACCCCGAGCATCGCCGCCTCGGGGTGGTTGAGGATCGGGGTGGAGCCGTCCACCCCGAACACCCCGTAGTTGTTCAGGGTGAAGGTCCCACCCGTGAGCTCGGCCGGGGTGAGCGCCCCGGTCCGAGCCGACTCGGTCAACCGCGCCAGTTCGGCGCCGAGTTGCTCGGTGCTCAGCCGCTGGGCGTCGCGCACCACCGGAACGACCAGGCCCCGCTCGCCCTGGGCGGCGAATCCCAGGTGCACCGCGGAGTGCCGGAGGATGCCCGAACCGTCCTCGGTGACACTGGAGTTGAGTTCGGGGAAGCGGGCCAGCGCCACCGTGCAGATCCGGGCGAGCAACGCCAGCACGCTCACCTTCGGACCGGGGGTGGCATTCAACTGCCTTCGCAGCGCCATCAGTTCGGTGGCGTCCGCGTCGACCCAGCAGGTCGCCGCCGGGATCTCCCGGTGGCTGCGGGTGAGCTTCTCGGCCACCGCCCTGCGCAGACCGCGCAGCGGCACCACCTCGGCCCCGGCCGGCGCGGTCGCCCCGTTGGACACCGGCACCGCCGCCGGCGTACCGCCGGGGGCCAGCGCCGCGATCGCCCGTTCGACGTCCGCGCGCATGATCAGACCGTCCGGCCCGCTGCCGGTCAGTGCCGCCAGATCGATCCCGTGCTCCCGGGCCGACCGCCGGACCAGCGGCGAGATCACCGGCACCACCACCGGCGCGACGGCCACGGCCACGGCCGGCGGAGCGGCGGGCGCCACCACGGCCACCGGCGCGGCGACGGCCGTCGGAGCAGCCGCCGGAACAGGCGCCGGAGCGGTGGCCGGAGCCCCGACCCGGCGGCGCCGGCCGCCCTTGTCCGGCTCCGCGACCCCGTACCCGACCAGCGGACGCTCCACCTCGGCGGACGGGGACGGCGCGCCCACGGCGGGCGACACCGCGACCGTCACCAGCGGCGCCCCGACCGCCACCTCCTCGCCCGGCTCGCCGTACCGGGCGGTGACCACCCCGCCGTACGGGCAGGGCACCTCGACCACCGCCTTGGCGGTCTCCACCTCCACCACCGGCTGGTCCACGGCGATCACCTCACCGACCTCGACCATCCAGCGCACCACCTCCGCCCCGGTGAGCCCCTCACCGAGGTCGGGCAGCGTGAACTCGCGTACGACCGGCATCATCCTCAGGCCTCCCACTGCAGCCGGGCGACCGCGTCCAGGATCCGGTCCACCCCGGGGAGGTGGTGGTGCTCCAGCATCGGCGGCGGGTACGGGATGTCGAAGCCGGTGACCCGCAGCACCGGGGCCGCCAGGTGGTGGAAGCAGCGCTCGGTCACCCGGGCGGCGATCTCCGCACCGGTGCCGCCGAAGCCGGTCGCCTCGTGCACCACCACGGCCCGGCCGAGCGAGCGCACCACCCGGCAGACCGTCTCGTCGTCGAACGGGACCAGGGTGCGCAGATCGAGCACCGCGAGGTCCCAGCCCTCGGCCTTGGCCGCCTCGGCAGCCTCCAGGCAGACCGGCAGCGAGGGGCCGTAGGTGATCAGCACCGCCGACGTCCCGGTCCGCCGCAGGACGGCCCGTCCGATCGGCTCGACCGGCGCCGCCGGGTCGAACTCCGCCTTGCCCCAGTAGAGCCGCTTGGGCTCCAGGAAGACCACCGGGTCGTCCGAGGCGATCGAGGCCCGCAGCAGCCCGTAGGCGTCCGCCACCGTCGCCGGGGTGACCACGTGCAGCCCGGGAGTGCTGGTGTAGTAGGCCTCGGAGGCGTCGCTGTGGTGCTCGACCCCGCCGATGCCGCCGCCGTACGGGATGCGCACGGTGATCGGCAGCGGCAGCCGCCCGGCCGTGCGGTTGCGCATCTTGGCGACATGCGAGAACAGCTGCTCCAGCGCCGGGTAGGCGAAGGCGTCGAACTGCATCTCGACCACCGGGCGCAGCCCGTACATCGCCATGCCGATCGCGGTGCCGAGGATGCCGGCCTCGGCCAGCGGGGTGTCCAGGCAGCGGTCGGCGCCGAACTCGGCGGTCAGGCCGTCGGTGATCCGGAAGACGCCGCCGAGCGCGCCGACGTCCTCGCCGAGCACGTGCACGGCCGGGTCCGCGCGCAGGGCGTCCCGCAGCGCGGAGTTGAGCGCCTGCGCCATGGTGGCGGTGCGCGGACCGGCCGGGGCGGGTCGCGCGGCGGGCCGGCCGAGGGTGGCGGCGGGCGACGGTTGGGCGGTGTTGCTCATGGGTGCTGCACCTCGGCCTCGGCGGCCAGCTCGGCGGACAACTGGGCTTCCTGCTCCCGCAGTTGCGGGGTCGGCTCGGCGTACACATGGGCGAACAGCGCCATCGGGTCCAGCTCGGCGTCGGCGTGGAACTCGGCCCGCATCCGGGCCGCCAGAGCCTCCGCCTCGTCGGCCGACTCCTGCACCAGGGCGTCGTCCAGCAGGCCGATCCGGCGCAGGTGCCGCTCCATCAGAAGGACCGGGTCGTGCTCCCGCCAGGCCGCCACCTCGGTGTCGTCCCGGTAGCGGGTGGCGTCGTCGGCGTTGGTGTGCGCCTCGACGCGGTAGGTGAGCGCCTCGACCAGGGTCGGGCCGCCACCGGTCCGGGCCCGCTCGACCGCCTCGGTCAGCACGCTGTGCACGGCGGGCGCGTCGTTGCCGTCCACCAGCCGGCCCGGTATCCCGTAGCCGACCGCCTTGTGGGCGAGCGTCGGCGCGGCGGACTGCGCGGTGAGCGGGACGGAGATCGCGTACCCGTTGTTCTGGACCAGGAAGACCACCGGGGCGTTCAGCACCGCGGCGAAGTTCAGCGCCTCGTGGAAGTCGCCCTCGCTGGTGCCGCCGTCGCCGAGCAGCGCCAGCGCGACCACCGGGTCGCCGCCGAGCCGGGCGGCGTGCGCGAGGCCGACGGCGTGCGGGGCCTGGGTGGCCAGCGGGGTGCAGAGCGGCGCCGTCCGGGTGGCCAGCGGGTCGTAGCCGGTGTGGGCGTTGCCGCGCAGCAGGGTCAGCGCCTCCAGCGGGTCGACGCCGCGGGAGACCACCGCGAGGGTGTCGCGGTAGCTCGGGAAGAGCCAGTCCTGCTCGCCGAGCGCCAGCGCGGCGGCGACCTGGCAGGCCTCCTGGCCGGTGGACGCCGGGTAGACGGCCAGCCGGCCCTGCTTGGTGAGGGTGGTGGCCTGCTGGTTGTAGCGGCGGCCGACCACCAGGCGGCGGTACAGCTCGCGGAGCAGCGCGGGGTCGTACTTCTCCAGCTCGGGGGTGCCGAGCACGCGGACCGGTGAGGCGTCCGGAAGCAACGGGGCCGGGTCGCTGCGCGGGGCGGTCGCCCCGGGCAGCCAACCGGGCACCGCCGTGTGGTGTCTGTGATCGAGAACGGTCATCTCGGGCACCTCCAGGGGTAGCGGGGGCTCCCTACCGATTGTTCGGTCGTCTGTTCATCTTGACCAGAAGCGTGACAAGGTGGTGGACAATCGGCCCGGGTGGCGGTCGACTGGTGGCAGTGCGTCCAATCCGTGGGGGTGGGGGGTCATGTCGGCTGAACAGACGTCCAGACTCGACCGTGTCGACCGGGCGATCCTGCGGCTGCTGCAGCAGGACGGTCGCGCCTCGATCCGCTCGGTGGCCGAGCGGGTGCACGTGTCCCGGGCGAATGCGTACGCCCGGATATCCAGGATGGTCGAGGACGGCGTCATTCGCGGCTTCACCGCCCGCGTGGACCACGAAAAGGCAGGTCAGGGCGCATCCGCCTACGTCACCCTGAAGATCGTGCAGAACTCCTGGCGGACGGTCCGCGAGCAGCTGCTGGAGCTGCCCGGCGTCGCGCACATCGCGCTGGTGGGCGGAGACTTCGACGTGCTGCTGCTGGTGCACACCGCCGACAACCACGCGCTGCGCGAACTGGTGCTGGGCAGCATCCAGTCCATCCCCCAGGTGCTCGGCACCCGCACCATGCTGGTCTTCGAGGAGACCGACCAGGTGCCGCCCCTTTGATCGGGCACCCGCTCGCCTCCGGGGCTGTGTTCTCGCCCGCTCGCCTCCGGGGCGCTTCGACCCGGCGCCGACGGTCGGCGCTCAGTGTCCTCGCCCGCTCGCCTCCGAGGCGCTTCGACCCGGCGCCGACGGTCGGCGCTCCAACGCCCCTCGTTCCTCGGGGCGTCCTCGCTTCTCCCTTTCGGCACCGGCGCGCCCCTTTGGCTCGGGGCGCACTGGGCCGGGGTGCCGGCTGGGAGCCCGGCGGAGCGTCCCCGGGGCCCGGGTAGTGCCAGGGCGGGGTGACCGTTGAGGGCCCGGCGGAGCGTCCCCCGGGCCCGGGCAGTGCCCGGGCGGGGTGACCGTTGGGGGACCGGTGAAGCGTCCCCCGGGCCCGATGAGGGCCCGAGCCGGGTGCCCTTTCGGGACGGGTGGGTGGCCCTTTGGCGCGGTACCTTCCGGCCCCGGCCCCTCCCGGTGCTACCGGGCGCGGAGGCCGTCGAAGGCCAGGTGGACCACCGCGTCCGCGACGCCGTCGGCCGCCTTCACGCCGGGCCGGTACCACTCCACGATCGAGTTGATCATGCCGAAGAGCAGCCGGGTGGCCAGCCGCGGCTCGACGTCCGCCCGCAGCGAGCCGTCCGCGACGGCGGCCCTCAGCAGCTCGGCCACCTGGTGGTCGAAGTCCCGGCGGCGCTCCAGCGCCCACTGCTCGGTCACGGTGTTGCCCCGCACCCGCAGCAGCAGGGTGACGTACGGCAGCTCGGTGAGCAGCACCTCCGCGGTGCGCCGCACCACGTGCTCCAGCCGCTCCACCGCGGGGCCCTCGACCGCGCCCGGTTCGGCGAGGATGCCGAAGAGCCCGTCCAGGGCCCGCCCGACGGCCAGCCGGAGCAGCTCCTCCTTGCCGCGGACGTGGTGGTAGATCGAGGACTTGGAGATCCCGGCCGCCCGGGAGAGGTCCTCCATCGAGGTGCCGTCGTAGCCGCGCTCGTTGAAGACGTCGACGGTCACCGCGAGCAGCGACTCCACGGTGTAGGCGGTACGCGTGGTGTGATCGGCCATCCTCCGAGTATCCCCGGCCCCGCTGCGCCCGATGCGCCCGGGTCCATTGGTCCGCACCAACAGCGCGGCCGACGGCCTAGAATCTGCGGACCAGCGTCCACGGCCAGCAGGGTGGGGTCCAGTCTCATGAGCGCAATACCGGCAGTCGCCTCCGACGTGCCCGAGCAGCGCAGCGAGGAGCCGGGGGACGCGGCGCGGGCCGACTGGCGCGAGCGCGGCCGCGCCCTGGTCCTGCGCTTCGGGCCGGCCGTGTGGTGCTACGCGGTGCTCAAGCTGATCGGCTTCACCGTCTTCATGAAGCTGCTCTCCTTCTCGGGCGACTACGTCAAGAAGCACCCGCGGTTCGGCGGCGGCGCGAACCCCTGGGACGTGCTGGCCAGCTGGGACGGCTGGTGGTACCAGCAGATCGCCCAGTTCGGCTACCACCCCGCGCTGGTCCCCGTCCCGGGCGGCCTCCCCGGCTTCACCGTCGAGCAGAACTCGGCCGCCTTCTTCCCGCTCTACCCGGGGCTGATGCGGCTGGTCTCGGACGGCACCGGGCTCGGCCTGTACGGCGCCGGGATGCTGGTCTCGGTGGTGGCCTCGCTGTTCGCGGCGGCCGGGATCTACGCGGTGGTGGACCAGCTGGCCGGCCCGCGCGCGGGCGTGATCGCGGCCGGGCTCTGGGCGATCGCCCCGGGCTCCGGCGCCGAGTGGGCGCTCTACTCCGACTCGCTGTTCGTCGCGCTGGCGGCCTGGGCCTGCTACTGCGTGATGACCAGGCAGTGGATCGCCGCCGGTGTGATCACGCTGGTCGCCGGCCTCAACCGGCCGACCTCGGCGGCCCTGATCGGCGCCGTCGGCCTGGCCGCGCTGGTCGAGCTGTACCGGCGGGGGAGCGGCGTCGCCCGCCCGGTGGCCGCGATGCTGCTGGCCCCGCTCGGCCTGCTCGGCTACGTCGGCTGGGTGGGCTGGCGGACGGGCGAGTGGGGCGGCTACTTCAAGCTCCAGCACGACGCCTGGCTGCACTACTTCGACTTCGGCCATGGCACCTTCGAGGCGATCCGCGGCGTCCTGCTGGGCCGTTCGGACTACCCGTTCGCCTGGCCGGTGACCGACCTGCTGGCCACCCTGATCGTGCTGACCCTGCCGGTGCTGATCGTGCTGCTGGTCCGGCTGCGTCCGCCGCTGGTGCTGACCGCCTACACGCTGGCCACCATCGTCTCGGTGCTGGGCAGCCTGGGGATCTTCGGCAACACCTCGCGCTACCTGCTCCCGGCCTTCCCGCTGCTGATCGCCCTGGCGGTGGCCATGCGCAGGCTGAGCTGGCCGGTGCTGGCGACGGTGCTCGGCACCGGCGCGATCGCCTCCGGCTGGTACGCCGGGTACGTCATCTTCGAGCTCGGCATCCCGTAGACCGGTACCCCGCTCCGCCCCGGGGGCGCGTCCGCTGCGGACGCGCCCCCGGGGCGTTCTCCGGATCCGATCCGCACACCCTCTTGAGCCGACCGATCGTTCGGTTACTCTGTGACGTGTCCCGTCCTCCCCTCTGAGGAGCGCACACCATGTCCGCAGCGGTCACCCACCCCCTCGTCGCCGAGCTGGTCGAACGCCACCAGGCCACCCTGGACGCCGCGCTCGCCGCCGCCGCGTCCCGCGACTACTGGTCGCCCTACCCCGAGTTCCCGAAGGCCTACGGCGAGAGCGGCGCCGCGGACGGCAAGGCCGCCTTCGAGGCGCTGCTGAACCTCCCGTTCGCCCTCGACGGCCACCCGGCCGACGGCGACCTGATCGGCGGCGAGGCGTCCCCGTACGGCGTCGAGATGGGCATCGGCTACCCGCACGCCGACGCGGACACGCTGATCGCCGCGCTGCTCGCGGCCCGGCCCGGCTGGGCCGCCGCGACCCCGCTCACCCGGGCCGCCGTCTGCCTGGAGATCCTGGCCCGGATCAACGCGCGCTCGCACGAGTTCGCGCACGCGGTGATGCACACCACCGGCCAGGCCTACGGCATGGCCTTCCAGGCCGGCGGCCCGCACGCCCAGGACCGCGGTCTGGAGGCGGTCACCTACGCCTACGCCGAGCAGACCCGGCTGCCCGCCAGCGCCGGCTGGACCAAGCCGCAGGGCAAGCGCGACCCGCTGGTGATGACCAAGGAGTTCACCGTCGTCCCGCGCGGCCTCGCGCTGCTGATCGGCTGCAACACCTTCCCCACCTGGAACGGCTACCCCGGCCTGTTCGCCTCGCTGGCCACCGGCAACCCGGTGCTGGTCAAGCCGCACCCGCGCGCCGTGCTGCCGCTCGCGCTGACCGTGCGGACCGCCCGCGAGGTGCTCGCCGAGGCCGGCTTCGACCCGAACCTGGTCTGCCTGGCCGCCGAGCACGAGGGCGGCACCGTCGCCCAGACGCTCGCCGTCCGCCCCGAGGTCAAGCTGATCGACTACACCGGCTCGACCGCCTTCGGCGACTGGCTGGAGGAGAACGCGAGCCAGGCCGAGGTGTACACCGAGAAGGCCGGCGTGAACACCGTGGTCGTCGACTCCACCGACGACTACCGGGGCATGCTGGGCAACCTGGCCTTCTCGCTCTCGCTCTACAGCGGCCAGATGTGCACCACCCCGCAGAACCTGCTGATCCCGCGCACCGGCATCGACACCGACCAGGGCGCCAAGTCCTACGACGAGGTGGTCACCGACCTCGCCGGCGCGATCGAGGGCCTGCTCTCCGACGACGCCCGCGCCACGGCCGTGCTCGGCGCCGTGGTCAACCCCGGTGTGCTGCAGCGCTCGGTGGCCGCGGCCGGCGGCGAGTACGGCGAACTCGCCCTCGCCCCGCGGGTGGTGACCTCCACGGAGTTCCCCGCCGCGACAATCCGCACCCCCGCGCTGGTCAAGCTGGACGCCGACAAGCCGGACGACCGCGCGGTCCTGCGCGACGAGTGCTTCGGCCCGGTCTCCTTCGCCGTCGCGGTGGAGTCCACCGCCGCCGCGGTCGAGCTGCTGCGCGACACCGTCCGGACCCAGGGCGCGATGACCGCCTCCGGCTACACCACCTCGCCCGAGGTCGAGGCCGCGCTGGTCGAGGCCGCGCTCGACTCCGGCGTCTCGCTCTCGCTCAACCTCACCGGCGGCGTGTACGCCAACCAGACCGCCGCCTTCTCCGACCTGCACGGCACCGGCGCCAACCCGGCCGCCAACGCCGCCTACTGCGACGGCGCCTTCGTCGCCAACCGGTTCCGCACCGTGGAGATCCGCCGCCACAGCTGAGCCGATCCGGTTCCGGGCCCCGGCGGTGCCACGCCGGGGCCCGGTTCCGTCCCGCGGGAATTCACAGCCCCGCCCGCGCCAGCGATGATGGAGGCCGGGAGGGCGCCCGGACCGGCGTCCAACCTCCGTCCGAGCACCGGGAGCTGACACATGACCGCGAAGCAGACCGTCACCGACGTCCTGATCGTCGGGGCCGGACCGACCGGCCTGCTGCTGGCCGGGGACCTCGCCACCGCCGGGATCCGGGTCACCGTCCTGGAGAAGCGCGACACCGAGTCCAACCTCACCCGGGCCTTCGCGGTGCACGCCCGCAGCCTGGAGCTGCTGGACGCCCGGGGCCTGGCCGACGACCTGATCGCCACCGGCCGCCCGCTCAGCTCGCTGCGGCTCTTCGACCGGCTCCGGGTCGACCTCGCCGCCCTGCCGAGCCGCTTCCCGTTCGTCCTGATCACCCCGCAGTACCACACCGAACGCCTCCTCCAGGAGCGCGCGCTGAAGGCCGGCGCGACCCTCCTGCGCGGCGCCGAGGTGGTCGGGCTGCGGCAGGACGCCGAGGGCGTCACGGTCGAGACCCGCCCCCGCGCCCGCGGCGGGGAGGCGCCCGCGGACGGCACCACCGAGACCCACCGGGCCGCCTACGTGGTCGGCACCGACGGCGTCCACTCCACCGTCCGCGACCTGCTCGGCATCCCCTTCCCCGGCGAGTCGGTGGTCAACTCCGTCGTCCTGGCCGACGTCCGGCTGGACCGCGCGCCCGACGAGTTGCTGACCGTCGGCGCCGGCGAGGGCGGCTTCGCCTTCCTCGCGCCGTTCGGCGACGGCTGGTACCGGGTCATCGCCTGGGACCGCGCCGAGCAGCACGCGGACGGCGCCCCGCCCTCGCTGGAGCGGATCGCCGAGATGACCCGCACCGCCCTCGGCGAGGACTACGGGCTGCACGACGCCCGGTGGAGCTCCACCTTCCACAGCGACGAGCGGCAGGTGCCGAACTACCGCTCCGGCCGGGTCTTCCTGGCCGGCGACGCCGCGCACTGCCACTCCCCGGCCGGCGGCCAGGGCATGAACACCGGCCTCCAGGACGCCGCCAACCTCTCCTGGAAGCTCGTCGCCGCCGTCCGGGGCCACGCCACCGACGCCCTGCTGGACACCTACCAGACCGAGCGGCACCCGGTCGGCAAGTCGGTGCTGCGCACCTCCGGCGCGCTGATCCGGCTCGCCCTCGCCCAGTCCGCGCCCACCCGGGTGCTGCGCGGCGCCCTCACCACGCTGGCCGACCACCTGGACGTGGTCGCCGAGCGCGGCGCCCGGACGGTGTCCGGGATCGGCATCCGCTACGCGGCGCCGAAGGACGCCCACCCGCTGGCCGGCCGGCGCGTGCCGGACCTGCGGCTGACCGCCCTGGAGGAGGCCCGGGAGGACGGGCCGGCCGCGCCCGAGCGGCTCTACGAGGCACTGCGCGCGGGCACGTTCGTGCTGGTCAGCAATGACCAGCTGCCCGCCGCCGAGCCGTGGGCGGGCCGGCTGCAGACCGTCGCGCCGGCCGACCCGCACGGCAAGCTGCGTGACACCGTGCTGCTGGTCCGCCCCGACGGCTACGCCGCCTGGGCCGCCGTCGACCCGGGCCAGGGCGAGGTCCGCGCCGCACTGACCCAGTGGCTCGGCGCCCCCGACCAGAGCTGAGGACCGCGTGCGGGGGCGGTTCACCGCCCCCGCCGCCGACCCTAGGCGCGCGCCTTCTCGTAATGCCGGGCCGCTTTCGCGCGGTTTCCGCACACCGCCATCGAGCACCACCGCCGGCGGCCGTTCTGCGATGTGTCGAAGAAGTGCAGAATGCAGGCCTCGTGGGCACATTTCTTGATCCGGAGGGCGCCCCGGGCGAGCAGGTCGAGGAAGTCGTCGACCGCCAGCCAGGCCGCCAGCCACTGCGGCCCGTCCACCTCGACGTGCGCCGCCGGCCCCGCCGGACCGAGCTCGCGCCGCAGCCGCCCGTGCCGCAGCACCTCGTTCAGACCGACCGCCGCGGGCGCCGTCACCTCCCCCCGGGCGTCCAGGTCGCGGACCGCCGCGGCGAGCGCCTCCCGGGCCTGCCGCAGCGCCACGAGCCCCGCGTCGTCGGCCTGGCAGCGGTCCGCCAGCCCGGCGGAGGAGAGCCAGATCCCGAAGCCGTCCGGCCGGTCCAGCAGGTCGTTCACCGGGCTGCCCGCCCACCGCGTGTTGAGCAGGTCGAGCGCGAGCGGCTCGCCGGTCAGCGGGCGGGGGTCGCGCGGGTCTGCCGTCCGGTCGGTCATCGGATACTCCCTCGGTCTCGCCCGGTACCCGATTCTACGTCGCCCGCGGCCGCCGAATCGGGGCCGTCCGGAGCGTGAATTCCGGCCGTTAACTGTATGAAGACGCCTCCATTCCGTTCTCCACAGTTGACTGTTCTTTAGCAACGAATTGCTTGACCATAAGCCAATTCCCGGAACCGCTCTGTCATGTTCTAGCCAGCGTTTCACCCCAGAGACGCCCTGGCCCCTGCCGGCCCCCACATGCCGGCCAGAGGAGGATTCCGTGCGCCCTCGCTCCCTCGCCCTCGTCGCGGCACTCGCCGTCCTGCCGCTGTCCGCGGTCTCGCTCGGCGTGACCGCCGCGCAGGCCGCCCCGGCCCCCAACGCCGCCGCGCCGCGCGTCTCGCTGCCGAACACCGTCACCCCCGCGGTGGCCCGTTCCGAGAAGAAGGGCGACGTCCCCGCCGAGCAGCAGCTCTCCGTCGCGGTCAGCCTGAAGCTGCGCGACACCGCCGAGCTGGACCGCTTCCTCGCCGCGATCGCCACCCCCGGCGCCCCCGAGTTCGGCACCCACCTGACGCCGCAGCAGTTCACCGACCGGTTCGGTCCGACCCAGGCCGCCGTCGACCAGGTCCGCGGCTACCTGACCGCCCAGGGCCTGACCGTCTCCGCCGTCAGCGACAACCGCCAGGTGGTCGACGCCCACGGCACCGCCGAGCAGATCGCCAAGGCCTTCGGCACCCACGAGAGCGCCTACCTGGACCCGCAGCAGCAGCGCACCTTCTTCGCCAACGACGCGGCGGCCTCCGTGCCGGCCGACCTCGCCGGCGTGGTGCAGGGCATATCCGGCCTGAACAACCACACCGTCCGCACCACCCGCAACGTGAAGCCGTCCACGCCGGCCGCACCGAACGCGGTCACCGCCGCCCCCAGCGGCTTCGGCCCGAGCCAGTACGACGGCGCGTACAACCTGAACAAGACCGGCGCCGACGGCACCGGCGTCAGCGTCGCGCTCTGGGAGTTCGACGGCTACAGCTCCACCAACCTGAAGACCTACGACAGCCAGTACGGGCTCACCGGCCCGGCCGTCTCCACCGTGTCGGTGGACGGCGCCAACTACGACTCCTCCCCCGGCGAGGGCCAGGGCGAGGTCGAGCTGGACAGCGAGATCGTGCGCGGCGTCGCCCCCAAGGCGACCCAGCTGGTCTACGAGGCCCCCAACAGCGACCAGGGCGAGATCGACATGGCCGCCAAGATCGTCGCGGACAACCGGGTCTCGGTCATCTCCATCTCCTGGGGCTCCTGCGAGCCCGACACCACCGCCTCCTCCATGACGGCGGTCGACAACTCCTTCAAGCAGGCCGCCGCCCAGGGCATCTCGATCTTCTCGGCCTCCGGCGACGACGGCTCGCGCGACTGCACCCGCTCCACCAGCGGCTCCTCCGTCAAGGCGGTCGACTTCCCCGCGTCCAGCCCGCACCAGACCGGCGTCGGCGGGACCAACCTCAAGGTCTCCGGCAGCGCCTACTCCTCCGAGAGCGCCTGGAGCACCGCCGGCGGCGGCGTCTCCACCGTCTTCGCCAAGCCGAGCTGGCAGACCGGCACCGGGGTGAGCGGCACCATGCGCACCGTCCCGGACGTCTCCTCCAACGCCGACCCGGCCAGCGGCTTCGCCATCTACACCGCCGGCGGCTGGCAGGTCTACGGCGGCACCAGCGCGGCCGCCCCGCTCTGGTCCGGCTACGCGGCGCAGTTCAACCAGAAGGCCAAGGCGGCCGGGCAGCCCGTCCTCGGTGAGGCCAGCCCGCGGCTGTACGCCGTCGCCAACGGCAGCGGCTACGGCACCACGTTCCACGACGTGACCACCGGCAAGAACCAGGACTTCTCCACCAAGGCCGGCTACGACCAGGTCACCGGCTGGGGCAGCCCGATCGCCGACGCCCTGGACGCGGCGCTGCTCGGCGGCACCACCACGCCGCCCACCGGCGGCTGCACCGCGGCCCAGCTGATCGGCAACGGCGGCTTCGAGACCGGCACCGCCGCGCCGTGGACGGCGTCCACCGGCGTCGTCGACAACGCCTCCGGCGAGGCCGCGCACGCCGGCTCCTGGAAGGCCTGGCTGGACGGCTACGGCAGCGCCCACACCGACACCCTGGCGCAGACCGTGTCGATCCCGGCCGGCTGCAAGGCCACGCTCTCCTTCTGGGTGCACGTCGACACCGCCGAGTCCGGCTCCACCGCGTACGACAAGCTGACCGTCCAGGCCGGCTCGACCACGCTGGCGACCCTGTCCAACGCCAACGCGGCCACCGGCTTCGTCCAGAAGTCCTTCGACCTGTCGGCCTTCGCGGGCCAGACGGTGACGGTCAAGTTCACCGGCACCGAGGACGCCTCGCTCAAGACCAGCTTCGTGATCGACGACGCCGCGCTCAGCGTCTCCTGATCGCCTCCGCGACCCCACGCCGTCGGGGGGGGGGGGCCCCGGGGCGCCCCCCCCCCCGGGTTGGGGGTGTTTTTTTGAAAGATGA